>NZ_JBHVEE010000010.1:0-122052 GCF_042802415.1 Streptomyces sp. NPDC057486
GCGGCTACATCCTGGCCGTGCCCAACCGCCGACCTGAAACCGGCTCGAAACCGGTCGCAAGATCGCTCCCCAAACCACGTCGGTGGATCAAGGCTCAGACGGACGGCCAGCAGCGGCGCGACCGCCGTTCCGATGCCCTCGGCGACCGTGCCGACCGTTGCGGCCGACCAGGTGTAGCCGACCTGCCTGCCCAGTTCGCCGACCTGATCGGGAGCGTTGAGCGAACAGAACACCATGGAGCGCAGGGTGCCGTCGCTCTCGTCGGTCACCTGCGGGTCGGCGCAGAGCTCGGCCACCCACTCCGTCTCGCTCGGCACCAGGTACGACACGATGATCCGGCGCACCACCTCGTCGCGGCAGCCGCCGAGCGCGGCGACCGCGACCCGGTAGGTCTCCTCGTCGGCGGCGGCGAGCAGCGCGCGGACCCGGTCGGCGGCCGGTCGTCGCGCCCCCGACCAGTACGCGCCGCGACGGGCCGTCAGGGGCTCCAGCCACGGGTCGTACCGGCGCCTGCCCTCCTGGATCCAGTGCGCCTCGACCATGAAGAGCTCCACCACCGCCCGGGCGGCGAACGGCAGCCCGTACGCATGGACCCAGTGGTCCGCCCACGCCGCGTACGTCAGCGGGTGAAGGCCGACCACCGAGGCGAGGACCGCCGCACCGACCGGATCGGGGCTGCCCGCCAGATGCGCCCGGGTCGCCTCGACGAGCCGGTCGTCGCTGTGGGGAGCCGCCAGGAACTCGGCGATCCACTCGCGGTCCTCGGCGAGCCTGAGCTCCACCGAGTCCAGCGTGTCCTGCGCGATCCCGGCCGTCGCGCGCCGCACACCCCCGCGCCTCGGGTGGAGATGGCGCCGCCAGACGGCCGGCAGCTCGAAGGTGTCCTCGTCGGGAAGGGCGCCCTGAGTCCCGTCCGACACAGCGCCTTCGGCGACCACCGGGGCCGGGCTCACCGCTGACGCCGCCCCGCCCACCTCGCGGTACCCCTTGCGTTCCTTCTCCGCGATCGTCCTGCGCAACTGTTCCTGCGCGGCGTCCGCCGACGCGAACTCCTTGGTCTGCGTCCGTCCGTCGCTGCCGACCCGGCCGTACCGCACCGTCACCACGCCGCCGTCGGCCCCGGTCTCCCAGAACTTGGACGCAGTCCCCTCGACGTACTCCCAGCGCCGCACCGGCCCGCCCCTTTCACATCCGGACAGCCCGCTTCCGACGGGCTTCTCGATCAGTGCTGCCACACTAGATCCCGCCACTGACAACGCAGCGTGACGGTCCACAGCCGCGACAGCACGCGGTGGAGCGAGCCGGTGGCCCGGGTCGGCGATCGCTCCTTCACCCAGGACGCGGTGTTCACACGCCACCACCGTCCGCTGTCTTCGGATCACCCACACTGCGCCCGGCGACACCGCCTGGGCCGTGAACGAGAACCGGCTCCACGCGGACGGACCGGACGCCGCCGCCACCTTCCAGGGCGAACAGGCCACCGACCTCAAGGGGGCCGGACGGGGCGACACGGCGACCGGGGTGCTCGGCTCAGGCGACCGGATCGGGTTCCGGAACGTTCAGTTCGGCACGGGCGCCGATCATCTGACGGCCCGCCTCGCCGCACCGGGCCCCGGCGGGCGCGGCGTGCTCCAGGTGCGCCTGGACAGTCCGGCGGGCTGCTTGCGGGCGTGCTGCCGGTGCGGTCGACCGGCGGTACGGACGCCTGGAGGGAACAGTCGGCGAAGCTGCTGCGCACGGTCAGCGGGCGGCACGACGTCTACCTCGTCGCCGCCGTCGACTGGCTGACCTTCGCGGCTGAGCGCGGCGAGGGCCCTACGGGCCGATCAGCCGGCGGGTACCGCGTGCGGACCACCGGCCGCCGCCCAGGACGGCGTCACACCTGTGATCTGGCACACCATCAGGAAGAGCGGGATGGGCGGGGTGTACGGCGTGCGGCTGTCGGGTGCGTGGATCAGTCGGGGCCGCACGGCGGGGACGTACGCGCCTCTGGCGTACGCGACCTGCGACGGCCAGTCCAGATCGAGGTCCGAGCCCGCCGGGACGATCCACCACCAGCGGTCGGCGTCCGCGAAGACGCAGCCGGTGCGCGGCAGATGGGACATGAGCCGGAAGCCGTACCCGGCAGGCACGCCCACCGCGTCGCAGCCCAGGCTCGCCGACAGCGCGGGAGGCAGCGCCAGCTGCACGAGGCCACCCCCGGAGCCGGGCGGCCGGGACTCGCGGGTCAGGCGCGATCCGAGCAAATGGGACATCGCGTTCCTCAACATGTCCGCTCCGTGCCGTGCGGCAGTTCTGCCCAGACGATGCGGCCCGATCCGTCGCCCGCGTCACGGGATCCCCAGGCGCTGCTCAACGCGTCGACGAGCAGCAGGCCGCGTCCGTGCTCGTCGTCGGCGGTGCGGCACAGCTTCGGGCCACCCGGCTGGTGCCCCTGGTCCTGTACGGCTATGCGCAGCCGTCTCTCGAGACAGCGCAGTTCGCACACGACGCGCGCGCTCGCGGTGTGCACCACCGCGTTGGTGACCAGTTCCGACACGATCAGGATCGCCGCGTCGTGCGCCTCCGTGTCCAGCTGCCACTCGTCCAGCCGGGTCCTTGCCAGCCGCCGTGCACCGGCCACCGACTCCGGGTGCGCAGGGAGCGCGAAGCAGTATCGGAGCGCTTCCGTCCCGGGGCTGAGGTCGATGAGCCGGGGGATGAGCGCACTGCCAGGTGCCACGACCGATTCCTCACAGTGGGGGCTTCGTCACGCCGCGCATCTCAGGGCATGAGGGCGGGCATGACTGAGTGAACTGGTTCACTCACCAACTCTCCCCCTGTCGTGAACACTTGGCAAGGGGCACTCTGAAATTTTCAGAGTGGTCGTGTCTTTGACGGCATACGCATGGCACACTGCTCGCAAACAGCGCATCGGGAGGTCTGAAGTGAGCGAACCGCGGTCCGCCCCGACCGTGGGTCAGGTCGTTCTCGGCAAGCGCCTGCAGGATCTGCGGGAGCGCGTCGGCCTGAACCGTGACCAGGCTGCCAAGGTGCTCCGTGTCGCTCCCGCGACGATACGCAGGATGGAGACCGCCGAGGTCGCGCTGAAGATCCCCTATGTGCAACTGCTCCTGAAGGCCTACGGGATCGCCGACGAGGAGGCCGAGTCCTTCGTCGAGCTGGCCGAGGAGGCCAACAAGCCCGGCTGGTGGCAGCGGTTCCACGACGTCCTGCCCGACTGGTTCAGCATGTACGTCAGCCTGGAGGGCGCAGCGAGCCTCCTGCGCATGTACGAACCGCACTTCGTCCCCGGACTCCTGCAGACCGAGGACTACGCCCGATCGGTGTTGCGTACCGGCGCCGTGGGCCAGACCCGGCCCGAGGACATCGAGCGTCATGTGGCGCTGCGGATGGAGCGGCAGTCCCTGCTGACGCGGCCGGATGCCCCGAAGCTGTGGGTGGTGATGGACGAGACGGTCCTGCGCCGTCCCGTCGGCAGCGCCGACGCCATGCGCGCGCAGATCGACCGGCTGCTCGATGCCACCGAGATGTCCCATGTGACACTGCAGATCGCGGAGTTCGCGACCGGCCACCACCCGGGCACCTACGGCCCGTTCGTCCTCTTCCGCTTCGGCGTCCCCGAACTGCCCGACATGGTGTACAGCGAGTACCTGACCGGCGCCGTCTACTTCGACGCGCGCCCCGAGGTGGCGTCCTACCTCGAAGTCATGGACCGCATGGCGGCTCAGGCCGCAACTGCACAACGCACGAAGGAAATCCTCCGGGAATTCCGCAAGGAGCTGTGATCGATGGACCCCATATACAACGGCATGCCCGCCCGCGAACTCGGCTCCGAAGGCTGGTACAAGCCGTGGAGCGGTGGGAACGGCGGCAACTGCGTCGAGGCCATGAAGCTGGCCGACGGCAGAGTCGCTGTACGCCAGTCCGCGGATCCCGACGGCCCCGCCCTCATCTACACCCACCTCGAGATCGCGGCCTTCATCCAGGGAGCCAAGGCCGGCCAGGCGGACTTCCTCCTTACCGGTACCTGACGCCTCCGGCGTCTGCCCTTCCCACACTCAGTCTCAGTTCGACGATCCACGGACCCCAGGAGCGCGCCATGGCCGGGCACGAGCCCCAGCCCATCGAGATCGACACCAGCAAGCCGCATCCCGCCCGGATGTACGACTGGTTCCTCGGTGGCAAGGACAACTATCCGGTCGACGAACAGATGGCGCAGCAGCTCCTGGCCCTCGACGCCCGCGGCCGTGACATGGCCCGGGTCAACCGGGCGTTCATGCACCGCGCCACGCGCTGGCTCGCCGACCAGGGCGTACGGCAGTTCCTCGACATCGGCACCGGCATCCCCACCGAGCCGAACCTCCACCAGATCGCCCAGCAGACGGCCCCGGACGCGCGCATCGTCTACTGCGACAACGACCCGATCGTCCTGGCGCACGCGGCGGCCCTGCTGCGCTCCACCCCCGAGGGCGCCACCGAGTACCTCCAGGTCGACGCCCGCGAGCCGGAGACCATACTCGAACAGGCGGGCAAGATACTCGACTTCAGCAAGCCGATCGCGCTGTCCCTGCTGGCCCTGCTGCACTTCCTCGACGACGAGGACGGTGCCGTCGAGCTCGTCGACCGGCTGGTGGAGAAGCTTCCCTCGGGCAGCTACCTGGTGCTCTCGCACACCACCGGGGACTTCAACCCCGAGGGTGCGGCGCAGGCGTCGGCCATGTACAAGGCCCGCGGGATGACGCTGCGTCCGCGCTCGCGCGCCGAACTCACTGCGTTCTTTGACGGACTCGAACTCGTGGAGCCGGGCGTCTCGCTCTCCGCCGACTGGCACCCGGAGCTCGGTGAGGTCATCGACGTACCCGGCGACGAGCCGATCCCCGGCTACGCGGGTGTGGCCCGCAAGCCCTGACCCGGGCCGTCCCCGGCAAGCTCACTGCCTGCTGACCGACCGGGTGATGCCCGCGGCGATCGTCGTCGCGAGCAGCCACCCGGTCGCGATGAGGAGGTACGACAGCCACTGGTACCAGCCCTGCGGATTGAACGCCCGCTCCTGCCCGAAGTCGACGATCGGCAGAAGCAGGTCCAGTGTGTAGACGAACGGACTGAACGGCGGAGCCTCGTCCGCCTTCAGCGGGCTCGGATGATGCAGCGCGTACACCAGCGACCCGGCCAGCAGCAGCGAGAAGAGCCAGGCCGCGGCCCGCACCGGCCGGAAGCCGTACCCGACGGTGACATCCTGGAGATGCCCCCACAGCCGTGCGTACGCGGGCAGGGTGGCGCGATGTCTGCGCTGTTTGGCGAGGAGCACCGTGCGCGCGGCGTCGTCGTCGCCGATCCGCCGGTACGCCTCCGTCAACTGCTCGTACGCGTACGGCACATAGCCCTCCTCCTCCCGTTCGAGCAGCGGCAGCCGCCGCTCGGCCGGCAGATGGGGGAGGAGCGTGGCGTACGTCAGCCCGTCCAGCCGGACCTGCTCCGGCCAGACCGACGGGGTGGCATGGATGAGGTCGGCCTTCGCCCGGCGCAGATTCACCCTGCCGTCGATCGGGGCGGCCTCCCGGAGCCAGAGTTCGCCGATCGTGCTACTGCTGGCGCGGAGCGCCACGCCGCCGGGGTTGGACAGCCGGGCGTACGCGAGGTTGAGCTGCCCCGGTATCCGGGCGCCGCGCAGGTCGACCCGCCCCTGGACCTGGATCCGCATCCCGTGCGGGTCGGAGCCGACGCCGAGATTCTCGGCATGCAGAGCGGTCGCCCCGGGGTTGCGCAGGTGGGCGTCGTCGAGCTGGATCTGTCCGGTGACGGCGGCGCCGCCGAGCCGCGTCTCTCCGTGCACGACGAGACCGGGCCACCACAAGTCGTCCTCGACGATCGCGTGATTCAGCTGCAGCACCGCCTCGCCGTTGGGCGCGGTCGTACCGTCCGCGTTCACTCCGATGCGGGTCCGGTCGAAGAACAGGGCCTGGGCGATCTTCGAACCGCCGAGCCGGACCGGGCCGGAGATCCGGCAGCCGGTGAGCCGCAGCACGCCGTCGATGTGGACGGTCGCCGCGGTCAGTCCCGGCAGCACCGAACCGCTCAGCGCCAGCTGCCGCAGTCGCGCGCCGTAGAGGTTCGGCGCCTGCTCGAACCGGCATCCGGACAGCGCGACCGCGCACTCCGTGGTCACGTACCGGATGTTCAGAGCGCCGGTGATCCGTGCGCCCAGCACCCGCAGGGCGGGCACCTGCCCCTCCTCCTGCGGGCAGCCGACCAGCAGCGCCCTGAGCACCTCCGCACGTACCGTGCGCTCAGGACCCCAGCTGTCCCCGGCCTCCGGATCGTCCTCGGCCGCCACCCCTGTACGGAAATCGACGGCTGTGCCGCGCGGGAATGCGTCCCGGACACGGCGCTCGGCGGCTGTCAGCTCGGTGATCTCCATCGGCGGGACTCTGGCCCGCTGCGCGACGGAGTGTCAACCCCCACTGCTCCGACCCGTGTTCAGTCGCCCAAGGCATGCCCGGTCGTCGCGTCGACATGCCCGGGTACGACGTCGTGCCGGTCGCCCACCGTCGACGTACCGGAGGGCTCGAACAGCAGCAGCGAGGCGCCGTCCGCCGAGAACGGCTTGTGCCAGGTGGAGCGCGGGACGACGAACACCGCGCCGCGGTCGAGCGTGACCGTGCGCTCGCCGCCGTCCTCGCGCAGGGCGATGTCCAGTGCGCCGTCGAGGACGAGGAAGAACTCGTCGGTGTCGTCGTGGACGTGCCAGACATGCTCGCCCCGGACCTTCGCGACCCGTACGTCGTAGTCGTTGACGCGGGTCACGATCCGCGGGCTCCACAGGGTCTCGAACGTCGCGAGGGCCTCGCTCAGCAGGATGGGGTCCGGACCGGCCTTCGTCGTGTCTTCGCTCATGATCCCCATCCTCGGCGCTGGGCCCCACGAAGGGTGAGTGCTATGAATCGCATATGACGCAAGAATCCTCGCATCGGGTCGCGATGATCGTCTCGGCCGGTTCCAACCCCTTCGAGATGGGCGTGGCCACCGAACTCTTCGGGCTGCGTCGCCCCGAGCTGCCCGTCCCCTGGTACGACTTCGCGCTCTGCGCCGAGACCCCGACCGTGCGGATGCACCACGGTTTCTTCCAGCTCAGCGGGGTCGCCGGACTCGAAGCCGTCGACCGGGCCGACACCGTCATCGTGCCGAACCGCCCCGACCCGGAAACCGACCCTGCTCCGGCCGTCCTCGACGCGATCCGACGCGCCGCCGACCGGGGCGCCCGGCTGGTCAGCTTCTGCACGGGCACGTTCACGCTCGCCGCCGCCGGTGTGCTGGACGGGCGCCGGGCCACCACCCACTGGAGCTGGGCCGATGCCTTCACCGCCCGCTTCCCGCAGGTCCGACTCGACCCCGATGTGCTGTTCGTCGACGACGGGCAGGTGATCACCGCGGCGGGCAGCGCCGCCGCCCTCGACACGGGCCTCCACATCGTCCGGAGCGATCACGGCGCGGAGATCGCGGCCGCCGTCAGCCGCCGGCTGGTCTTCGCGGTCCACCGTGACGGCGGCCAGCGCCAGTTCGTCGAGCACCCGCTGCCCGCGGTCCCCGACACCTCACTTGGTCCGCTGCTCGCCTGGGCGGAGGAACGCCTCGGGACGGAGCTCACGGTGACAGGCCTCGCCGCCCGCGCCGCCGTCAGCCCCGCCACCCTGCACCGCCGCTTCCGCGCCCAGCTGGCGACGACGCCGCTCGCCTGGCTGACCGAGCGGCGGATCACCCTGGCCTGCCGGCTGCTGGAGCGAGGCGAGGAACGTCTCGATGTGGTCGCCCGGGCCAGCGGACTCGGGACGGCGACGAACCTGCGTGCCCAGTTGCGCCGCCGTACCGGGCTCACCCCCACGGAGTACCGACGCAGGTTCACCCTGGCGCACTGACCCGGTCCCGCCGCAGGTCACAATGGACGCATGTCCCGACGCAGCCCCCGCCCCCGGCGGCCCTCCGCCGCAAGCACCCGGACCGCCCCGGAGAGCGCGATCACTCCGGCTTCGCCGTGCCCGTGCGGCCTGCCCGCCACGTACGCGGACTGCTGCGGAAGGTTTCACGCAGGGACCGCCGCCGCGCCGACCTGCGAGGCGCTGATGCGCTCGCGGTACGCCGCCTTCGTGGTCCGGGACGCGGCGTACCTCCTGCGCACCTGGCACCCGGACACCCGGCCGCCCGTCCTCGACTTCGATCCCGGCATGCGCTGGGTGCGCCTGGAGATCCTGGAGACGACGGACGGCAGCGCATTCCACACCACGGGCACGGTCACCTTCCGCGCCCACTACATGGACCACGGCCGACCGGACTCGCTCCATGAGAAGAGCCGGTTCGTCCGCCACGAGGGCGCCTGGGTCTACGCGACGGCGGTCTTCGTCGACTGACGGCTGCCGGTGCACGGCTCAGTCGAAGACGGACACCCGCGTGCGGTGGAGCGTCGGCTTCTCGACCTCGTCAACCAGCGCCACCGGGTGATTCGCGTAGGACAGATGCGCCGACCGGTCGGGAAGACCGGCGGGCCGTCGAGTACGAGACCAGACCGGCGACCGACTCCCGCAGCCGTCACATCGCCACGCACCGGCCGCACGCCCTCGTCCACCGCGAGCCCGGCGTACTTCTCGGGGGCGCCGACCACCTGCGGGCCGCGCTGCCGCAACTCCAGGACCGGCCGACCTCCCGGCGCTCGAAGGGGTCGTTCACCGTCCAGCGCATCGCCGGGCAGGCTTCCCCCTCCGGATGTCCGACGTGGGCTGCCTGTACTGCAGGGCCCTGATGCGCATGGTTGACCTTCTTGTGTATACCAAAATCTCTCTGAAGGAAGCCGTCCTTACCTGCATTATCAGGATGGTGGGGCGGGATCTTGCCTCGCCTTACTCATTTGGTATACAAAAAGTGAGCCGGGGAGGCATGAACTAAACGCCTAGGAGTCCGCCATGTGTGTCGAGTCAGTCCCACCCCCCTCGAGCCGGGTCACCCGTCGCGGAGTGCTGGCGGGTGCGGCCGTCCTGGCCGGTAGCGCCGCCGTACTCAGTGCCGCACCCCAGGCCTTCGGTGCCACCCCGAAGGGCGCCCAGCGCACCGGGGACCTGGTCATCGAGGGCGGCACACTGCTCGATCCGAAGACCGGCGAGGTCACCGAGGACGCGGTCGTCGTGATCCGCGGTGGAGTGGTGCGCACGGTCGGGGCCCGCGGTCGTGTGGACACGCCCGACGGCCTGCCACGCCTCGATGCACAGGGTCGCTGGGTGCTGCCCGGTCTGGTGGACGCGCACATCCACATCAACACCGTCGCCGAGGCGCGGGACGCGGTCCGCCAGGGCGCGACCAGCGCACGCAGTGGCTCCACCAACTTCTACCAGGACATCGCCGTACGGGAGTTGGCCCGTCGGCTGCCTGAATCGGCGCCCAGGCTCAGCGCCGCGGGCGTCTTCGTCACGCCCGACCTCGGCGACACGATCCTCGCCGACCCGGACCTTGCCCCGCTGGCCCGCCTGAAGGACGGCGTGCGGTCGGCCGAGGCGCTGCGCCGCGTGGTCGAGGTGAACCTCTCCCGCGGCGTCGACGTGATCAAGACCCGCGTCAACGAACGCGCCGGCCTGCCCGAGCAGGACCCGCTCGCACAGGTGTACTCGTACGAGCAGCTGTCCGAGGTCGTGTCCGCCGCACGCCGTGGCGGCAAGGGTGTCCTCTGCCACAGCTACAGCCGCCAGGGCTGCCACGACGCCGTGACCGCGGGCATCCGCTCCCTGGAGCACGGCGTCTTCGTCGGGGAGCACACGCTCGACGAAATGCGCCGCCGGGGTACGTACTTCACCCCCACCCTCACGGCCATCGCCGGGCTCGCCGACTCCGACAACCCGATCCTGGCCGAGCGTGGGCGCGCCTACCTGCCCGTACTCAAGCGTGCCGTGCTCGACGCGCACGAGATGGGCGTACCGCTGGCGGCAGGCACCGACTCCTCCGGTGGCCGCGTCCGCCCCATCGGCCGGGAGGTGGAGCTGATGAAGGAGTCCGGCCTGTCAGCGCTGGACGCCATCCGTACGGCGACCACGTCCGCTGCCCGACTCCTCGGCCAGGAGCGGACCCTGGGCCGGCTGGCCCCCGGATTCAGCGGTGATGCCGTCCTCCTGTCCGGTGACCCGCACAAGGATGTGTCCCTTCTCAGGACGCCGGTCCGCGTCGTCCGACAGGGCCTCCCGCTCTGACCCCGCTGCACTCACACTCGATCCCAAGGAGTTCTCGCACATGACGTCCCGTACCTCAGCGGCCGACCCGTCCACGGCATCCACATCGGCTCGCGCCGACACCGGGACAAGACCGCTGAGGGACGTGGTCTTCCGCAATGTGCGCCCCTTCGGGGTACGCGAGCCCGTGGATCTGGTCGTGGTCGACGGCCGGATCGGTGAGGGCGCGGCTCCTGCGGGGGCCGATGTGATCGACGGTGACGGCCGGATCGCCCTGCCGTCCTTCGTGGACGCGCACATTCACCCGGACAAGACGACATGGGGTGGTGAGTGGGTGTCGCGCAAACCGGCCGGTTCGATCGCTGAACTGGCCGAGCAGGACGCGGAGTTGTTCCGCAGCCAGCGGCTCCCGGTGGGGGAGCGGGCGTACGGCCTGATGGCTCACGCGGTGACTCGAGGCACCCGTGCGATGCGTGCGCACGCGGATGTCGCCCCGGCCTACGGGCTGGCGTGCGTGGAAGGGCTCGCCGAGGCTCGTGAGCGCCTGAAGCATGCCCTGGACGTGCAGACGGTGGCGTTCCCGCAGCACGGTGTCATCCGCGCACCTGGTACCGAGGACCTGCTCAAGGAGGCGGTCCGCAGCGGGGTCGTGGACTTCATCGGCGGCATCGACCCGATCAGCTTCGACAACGCCATGGACGAGCAGCTGGATCTGGTCTTCGGTCTCGCCGACCGCTACGGCGTCGGGGTGGACATCCACCTCCACGACCGCGGCGACAAGGGCATGCCGGTCCTGCGCAGCATCATCGACCGCACCCGGGCGCTGTCCCTGCGCGGCAGGGTCACCGTCAGCCATGTCTTCTGCCTTCCGTCCCTGTCCGACAGTGAACTGGCAGATATTGCAAAGGACTTGGCAGACCTCGACATCTCGCTGACGACTGTCGCGCCGAGTGCGTCGCTGGTGCTGCCGGTCGCCAGGCTCCGTGAGCACGGTGTACGGGTCGGTCTGGGTTCGGACGGGGTGCGCGATTCGTGGAGCCCGTTCGGGAACGCCGACATGCTGCACCGGGCGCACATCCTGGGCTGGGTGACCGGCGCGCGCCTGGACCAGGAGCTGACGGACTGCTTCGAGGCGGGCGCGTACGGCGGCGCCGAGGTGATGGGCCTGGACCGGGCCGACCTGCGGCCCGGCTCGCCGGCCGACTTCATCCTCGTACGCGGAGAAGGGCTGCCGCAGGTCGTGGTGGACATGCCCACCCGTGACCTGGTCGTCCATGGCGGCCGGGTCGTCGCCCGCGACGGAAAGCTGGTCTGAGGGTTGTCACGTCAGGGATGACGGGGCAACCCCCCCGGTTGGTACGACAACGGCGGCGGCCACGAGGACGTGAGGTCGCCGCAGAGGGCGCCCTCGGGGCCCGCACTCCAGGCCTCGGGCAGGTCGCCGCCGTGGAAGACGCACATTCGTAGTCGCATGCTGCGGCAGGAGGTGCGTCACTTGCGCAGCAGTCGGGCGATCTCGTCGTAGCCGTGCTCCTCGGCGTGCTCGAGTGCCGTCGTGCCGGACTTGTCCGCGATGGACCTGTCCGCGCCCCCGTCCAGGAGGAGCTTCACGGACTCCTGGTGGTCCTCTCCGCCGTCGCCGAGGATGACGGCCTCCAGGAGGGCGGTCCAGCCGAGGTTGTTGACATGGTTGACGTCGACGTCGATGTCCGGGTTGGTGGTGACCTCCCGGATGTAGTCGACGTGACCGTGCTCGCCGGCCGGGATGAGGGACGTGCCGCCGTACCGGTTGACGATCGTGTAGTCGGGGTCGGCCTTCGCCAGGGTGCGGGCCATGGCGGCGCTGCCGGTCACGCCGGTCACCAGCCAGGGCGTGTCGTGCTGCTGGTCCAGCGCATCGGGGTCCGCGCCCGCCTCGACGAGTACCTCGGCCGCCTCCACATGGTCGCCGGTGGCCGCGAGGAGCAGCGGGGTGCGACGGTTGCTGTCGCGCGTCTCCAGGTCCGCGCCCCGCTTGATCGCACCGCGTATGGCGTCGGCGTCACCGGAACGTGCGCCTTCGAGCAGGTCCCGGCTCGCGGCCGGGTCGGCGGCCGAACGTTTGGGGGAGGCCGAGCGCTCGGCCTTGTGCTCGGGGGATGCGGAGTCGGTCCTGCCCACCGACGGCTTCTGCCGGGCGGAGGCGTCACCGTCGGACTGCGTGCTGCACGCGGTCGCGAGCACGGCCAGGCCGGCGAGGGAGACGAACAGGCGAGTGGTGCGGCCCAGAGAGGCCATGACGTTCCTCTTTCGGTGCGGTGGAGGAGCTGTGGTGGGTGATGTCCTCGGAACCGCGGTGGCGGGGTGCTTCGGTGACCGGGCCGTGGGTGCGAGGGGCGTACAGTCCATGCTCGGTCCGCTCGTGGGCGTCCGTCGTCGCTGAACCGGTTGGAGATGAGGGGACGTGGGGACGACCCGTGGGTCAGCCGATCGGTTGATGCGCGCGACGTGGGCGCTCGTCGTTACCCGACTCGACCGCCGGGTGCGCTCCCTCCGGACCGTCATGGCGGGACTTCCCGCAGGAGGGGCGGACGGCGCTGTAATGGTTGACCAAATCGTTTCGACTGCGGGGCGGCCGGTGCTTCGGGGCGGTGCTTCACGGGAGCAGGGGGAGGCGGTGGGCCGGGAGGGGTGTTGCGGCCCACCGCCGTCACGGGGCCTTCGGCGTGCGCCGGTGTTCGAAACCTGACGCACGCCTTCACTGACCGCTGGTCAGAAAGGCTTCGTCGGAAGGTACTTGCCGTCCAGGGTGATGACGGCCCGCTCGCCGCCCTCGGGGTCGGCTACCTTCTTCACGTCGAGCTTGAAGTTGATCGCGCTGATGATGCCGTCGCCGAACTGCTCGTGGACCAGGGCCTTGAGGGTGGTGCCGTAGACCTGGAGCATCTCGTAGAAGCGGTAGATCGTCGGGTCGGTCGGGATGCCGCCGGGGATGGAGCCACGGGTCGGAATGGTCTGCAGGAGCAGCACCGCTTCCTCGTCGAGGTCGAGGAGCTTGCCGACCGCCTTGGCGGATTCCTCGGGCAGCGCGTGCTGGCCCAGAACGGCGGCCGTCACAAAGGCCACGGACAGACCGGCCGCGTCGGCGATCTCCTGCCACGTCAGGTCCTTGCCGGTCTTGGCCGCAACAGCGGCCACGGACACGGCCTCGCGGGCGGTGGGGGAGAACTGGGCGTGAACCATGAGGGTTTCCTTTCCGGTGGTGCCGGCCAGGGGGAGGCGCGGCAGGTGAGAGGGAGAGCGGGAACGGAACGGCCGGGGGTCAGGCCGCCGCGGAGGCACGATCGACGTCGTCGAGCGTTTCGACCGCTCCGGACGCGATGTCGAACATCCAGCCATGCAGCGAGAGTTGCTGCTCGGCGAGCGCGCGGGCCACCGAGGGGTGGGTGCGCAGGTTCTGCAGCTGGGCGACCACGTTCGCGCGTACGAGGGTGGTCACCCTGGACTCGGCCGATTCGGCGGGAGCCGCGGTCGCCCGAGCCCTGGCGCGGGCCGCGTCCGCATGCCGCAGCCAGTCCGCGATCACCGGGGCCGCGCTCAGGTCGTGCCCCTCGGCCAGGGCGGTCATCGCACCGCAGGCCGAGTGACCGCAGACGACGATGTCGGTCACACCGAGTACGGCAACGGCGTACTCGATGCTCGCTGCGACACCGTCCGCGCCGGGCGCGTAGGCGGGAACCAGATTCCCCGCGGTCCGGATGACGAACAGCTCGCCCGGTTCGCTCTGCGTGATGAGCTCGGGAGTCACCCGGGCGTCGGAGCAGCCGATGAACAGCGTTTCGGGCCGGTGGTGTGTGGCCAGGTGGGCGAAAAGCTGCTGCTTGGCGGGATATACGGTACGGCGAAAATGCGCGATGCCGTCTGAGAGGTGGTGCATTCGTTCACTCCCATCGGGTGGCCGACCGCCCTTGCGGGTCGACGTCATTCACCATGCATGAACCGCACCTATAGTGTCCAAGACTTGATTTCCATGACTGCTATAGATGGCATCTATGTGCGTGCCGCGGGAATGCAGGGCCGAGTGTCAGCGGCGCCCGTACGGTGCGTGGCATGACGGGGGTCGCGCATACGCGGGGGCGTCATCGCGCCGCATGGCCGCTCTGCCCGACGGCCTCCGCGCGGGCCTTCTTCCGGCAGGACCGGCGGGAGGATCTCGACGTGGCCAAGGGCCTCGACGCCAAGAAGCCCGTCGACGGAGCAGGAAGCAGGCGCGGAGAAGGCCGCAGTCGGCGAGAAGCCCTGACCAGGAGGGGGCGCGCCCCCACACCTATAGTTCGGGCCATGGGTCCCGAGCTACGCCACCTCCGCTACCTGATCGCCGTAGCCGAGCACGGCAACTTCACCCGCGCCGCCGAGGAGCTGCGCATCTCTCAGCCCACACTGTCCCAGCAGATCAAGCAGCTGGAGCGAGTGGTCGGCGTCCAGCTGCTCGACCGCAGCGGCCGCAGTGTCCGGCTCACGGACGCCGGCGACGCCTATGTGCACTACGCCCGGCGGGCCCTGCGGGACCTCGCGGCGGCCGACCGTGCGGTACTCGACGTGGCAGACCTGTCCCGGGGCAGGCTGCGGCTGGCGATGACACCGACGTTCACGGCCTACCTCATCGGCCCGCTGGTGCAGGAGCTGCACACCCGCCATCCCGGGATCACCCTGGACGTGCGGGAGATGACACAGGATCGCATCGAGGCAAGCCTGTTGGCGGACGAGATCGACCTGGGGATCGCGTTCGAGGCGCCACATCCCGCCGGCATCAGCGCACACGTCTTGTTCACCGAGACCTTGAGTCTGGTCGTCGCGGCCCATGACGCGGATTCCGAGGCGCGGGAGCCGATGCCGCCCGGCAGGTTGGCCGAGCAGCGTCTCGCGCTGCTCAGCAATGACTTCGTCACGCGCGGACACATCGACGGCTACTTCACCGAGCACCGCATCGACCCGCCCATCGCGGTGGAGGCCAACTCCATTCAGGCCCTCATCGAGATCGTGCAGCGCACCCCCTTGCTGGCCACAGTGCTGCCGGACGCCATCACGCACGACCATCCGCACCTCACAACGATCGCCCTCGATCCACCCCTGCCCGCGCGACGAGTGACCCTCCTGCGCCGCGACAGCGCGTACCAGAGTGCGGCGGCCCGGGCCTTCGCCCGGCTCGCGAGCCGCCTGGTGCGGGAGCGGGGCTACACGCCCGCCTGAACGAGCAGGGGAGGCCCCGCCCAAGGACCTTCGGCCGCCTTGCGATCGCACGCACCGGACGACGCTCGCCATGGGGCGGCGTTGCCGGTACGGCGCTAGCGGTATACCAAACCTGGCGTTCCTCGACGTGATGAGAGAATGAGCGGCATGGCAGGTTCTGAAGGCTTCGAGCCCGAGTCGGATCGGGTCACTCGTCAGTTGCGCGACGACATTCTCGATGGTGTGCGTAGGCCCGGCAGCAAGCTCGTCGAGCGTGAGCTGGCCGCCGAGCTCGGTGTGAGCCGGCTGCCCATCCGCGATGCCCTGAAGGCACTGGTGACTGAGGGCCTTGTGACGCCCCGGCCGCGGACCTGGGCGGTGGTGCGCGAGTTCAGCCCCACCGACGTCTCGGACCTGGGCGAGGTGCGTTCCGCGTTGGAGACGCTGACGTTCCGGCTGGCGGCTCAGCGGCGTACCCGCGCGGGGCTGGAGAAGCTGCGCGCCGACCTCGATGCCGAGCTGGAGGCGGCGCGGCGCGGAGACGCCGTACAGGCGAGGCGCGCCGCGGCCGACTTCCATCAGACAGTGACGTCACTGGCCGCGAACGAGCTGCTGAGCGAGCTGGAGCGCACCCTTCGCAGCCGCATGCGCTGGCTGCTCAGCCGGCACGACGACCTGCTGGGTATGGCGAGGGAGCACGAGAATCTCTACGACGCGATCGTGGCGCGGGACGTGCCGCGCGTCGAGGAGCTCGTGCTGAAGCACCTGGAGATGGGCCGCAGCGCGGCTGTGGCCCATCTTCGGTCCTCCAAGGAGTAGGCGGAGCCGGTCGGTTGAGCGACGCGCGGGCGCTTGTGCGGCGCCCCGTACGAAGGTGAATCCCTTCGCGCGCACCCAGGTGAATCCCTCGGCGCACGCGAAGGGGACCCCCAGCCACGCCCCGAGGTGATCCCCTCGGGGCGTACGAAGCGGGTCCCTCGGCCGCACGCGAAGGCGACCCCTCGGCTCAGACGAAGACGATCCCGTCGGCGACATCGGAGCGGATCTCCGTGCCGACCCGTCGCGCCAGGAGGTCGTCCAGGCGGTCCAGCGGGCCGATGAGCGCGCGTCCGCCGGCCTTCGCGACCCGCACCGCGGCATCCACCTTCGGCTTCATCGACCCTTCGGCGAAGGCCAGCTCGGAGATGGCCTCCGGTGAGGCCGTGAGGATGTCCCGCTGCTCGGGCGTCCCCCAGTTCTCGCTGACGTAGTCGCCGTCCGTGAGCATGACCAGCATGTCCGCCTTGAGTTCGGCGGCGAGGGCGGCGCTGGCGAGGTCCTTGTCGACGACCGCCTGCAGACCGGTCTGGCGGCCCTTGCTGTCGGTCTTCACAGGCACACCGCCACCGCCGACGCACACGACGAGCCGGTCGTTCTCCAGGAGGGTGCGGACGAGGGGGGCCTGCACGATGCGCAAGGGGTGGGGCGAGGGGACGACGCGGCGGAAACCGGCGCCGTCACGCGCGATGGTCCACCGGTACTCGGCCGCCGCGTCGGCGGCGTCGTGGGCGGAGTACATGGGGCCGATCAGCTTGGTGGGGTGGCTGAACGCGGGGTCGGACTCGTCGACCTCGGTGGTCGTGAGGACCGCCGCGACCTCGCGCCGGCCACCCAGTGCGTTCGAGAGCTCCTGCTGGATGACGTACCCGATCATGCCCTGTGTCTCGGCGCCCAATATGTCGAGCGGGTACGCAGCGACGTCCTGGTAGGCCAGGTTCTGCAGGGCGAGCAGGCCCACCTGCGGGCCGTTGCCGTGGGTGATGACCACCTCGTGCTCGCGGGCGAGTCCGGCGAGTGCCTCACAGGATGTCCTGACGTTCGCACGCAGATGGTCCGCCGTCATCGGCTCGCCTCGCCGTGCCAACGCGTTGCCTCCGAGAGCCACAACGATGCGCATGGACTCCTCCTCCGACTAGTTCGCTTCCGGCTGCAAAATGGTATACCAGTTTGCAGCGGTTGAGGTTGAGGGGCGCAGCGCGCCTCGGCGGTCCGGTCGGACAGGAGTGGTGGTGGTATCGGTGAGCGCGACTGTGGCTCTGCGCGTGTGTTCCGGTGATGCCGCGCTCCTGGCGCACCTGCGCACGCTCAGGGGGTGCGGGAGTGTGGAGAGCGTCTTTCGGGGCGTGATCAACCTGTTGTTGCCGGATGGCGGGCTGATGGCGCTGGCTGTGCGGGGGAGTGGGGACGCTCCCCGGACCCTTGTCGTGGACATCGCGCAGTGGCTCGACCGTGGGGTGGAAGCGGGGCGGGTCGTCGAGTTCGGCCCGGACGGCATCGACCTGCGGGGCGCTTTCGGTGGCCTGCGGGTCTCCGTGCGAGGGGTCGCCAAATGGCATCCCATTTTGCCGCGCCTTGACTCCATCACACCGTCGGAGCTTGCCGTTGCCGCCCGGGCCCTGCACCACCTGGTGTCCGTCGACGGCGAGCTCGGTGGGATGCTCGGCGCATCGCCGGGTGCTGTGCCGATGGAGGTGGCTGTCTGCACGGCGCTGAAGCACGGACGCGATGCGCTGGTGCGGGCCGTACGCTCCTCGGACACCGTCGGCATGCGCGACGCTGTCCTCGCCCTCCTGGGCCTCGGCCCCGGACTCACCCCGGCCGGCGACGACTTCCTCACCGCGATCGCCCTGCTGTCGTCGCTCGACGGCAGCGGGCTCGGCCTGTTCGCCCGGGTACTCCACGACGTACTCGACGAGCAGCCCGGCCGTACGACGCTGTTGAGTACGACCACCCTGTATGAGGCGCTGTCAGGACGCGTCCGCGCAGACCTGGTCGATGTGTTGTGCTCCCTCGCCGCCACCCCCGGGCGGAGCGAAGTGCAGGCGATCGAAACCGTCCGAGCCCCGGTCCGCCGAGCGTTGGCCCACGGCCACACCTCCGGCACCGACACCTTGTCCGGTCTGGTGACCGGGCTTCACCTGGAGAGAGAACTGCGAGGTTCGCTGTGAGCATCACAGCAGTCGTCAAGAAGAACACCTACTTCGACTCCGTATCCCTGATGGCCATCTCGACGAGGGCGAACAGCCTCGACGAGGTGGAGCAGGCCTTCGTGGCCATGGGCACGGAGATGAACAAGGGGGTGCTGGGCAACCTCGGCCTGCTCACACCCGAACTCGAAGCCGCGGGCAACGGCGACCTCATGGTCGTGGTCGAAGCCCGCGGGGGAGCCGACGCCGACGAGGTCCTCGCGCGTGTCGAGGAGCTCCTCCAGCGCAAGGCGTCCGCCACGGGCGAGGCGACCATCACCCACCGGACCATCGCGGCCGCCGCGCAGGACAACCCCGCCGCCAACCTCGCCGTGATCGCGGTCAACGGCGCCTACGCCGGCCGTGAGGCCCGCAAGGCCCTTGAGAACGACCTGCACGTACTGCTCTTCAGCGACAACGTCCCGGTCGAGGAGGAGGTCGCCCTCAAGGAACTGGCCCACGAAAAGGGCCTGTTGATGATGGGCCCGGACTGCGGCACCGCGATCATCAACAATGTCGCCCTGTGCTTCGGCAACGCCGTCCGCCCCGGCTCGGTCGGCGTGGTCGCCGCTTCGGGCACAGGCGCGCAGGAGGTCAGCGTCCGCATCCACGCCCTGGGCGCGGGTGTCTCGCAGCTCATCGGCACCGGCGGTCGCGACCTGAGCGAGCAGGTCGGCGGCATCATGATGATCGACGGCATCCGGGCGCTCGCTGCCGACCCGGCCACCAGCGTGATCGTGCTCGTCTCCAAGCCGCCGGCCCCCTCGGTCGAGAAGAAGGTGCTTGCCGAGATCGCCACCGCGGGCAAGCCCGTCGTCGTCTACTTCGTCGGAGGCTCCGAGGAAGCGGTCGTCGCGGCCGGCGGACACTTCGCGTCCGGCAGCCAGGACGCCGCCCTGCGGGCGGTACGTCTCGGCGTGAACCCGGACGCGGCCGTCGAGCCGCTCGACATGGGCCGGGTCGACGAGGTCGCCGCTCTCCTCGAGCCGGAACAGCGTTTCGTACGCGGACTGTTCTGCGGCGGCACCCTGTGCGACGAGTCGATGTACGCGATGCTCGAGAGCGGCGACGACGTATGGAGCAACATCCAGAAGGACCCCGCGCGCCGGCTGACCGCCGACAGCCCCAGCACGGGGCACACCTTCCTCGACTTCGGTGACGACGACTTCACCAACGGCCGTCCGCACCCCATGATCGACCCCGCCCTGCGGCTGGCCCGCCTGGTCGAGGAGGCCAAGGACCCGGAGGTCGCCGCCGTCGTCATGGACTTCATCCTCGGCTTCGGCGCCCACGAGGACCCGGTCGGCGTCACCCTGCCGGCCATCGAGCAGGCCAAGGCGATCGCCGCCGAAGCGGGCCGCCACCTGGAGATCGTCGGCTACGTCCTGGGCACGGACCTCGACACCCCGGCGCCGGCCGACCAGATCGCCGCCCTGCAGGCAGCCGGCGTCACCGTCACCCGCAGCAGCACCGAGACGGGCCAGTTCGCCCGTGCCATAGCCCGGAAGGTCAAGCACGCATGAGCAACCGCATCACCAGCCTCTTCGAGAGCGACCTCGACGTCGTCAACGTCGGCCTGGCCATGTTCGACGAGGACATCGCCGCCCAGGGCGCCAAGGTCACCACGCTCGACTGGACGCCGCCGGGTGGAGGCAAGCCCGAGGTCCTCGCCGCCCTCGACGCCCTGGAGGTCCCAGAGGTTGCCGCGAGGATCGAGGAGGCCAACGCCCTCGCCGTCGAACGGATCACCAACTCCCGGCCCATGCTGACCGGTTTCGGCCGCGCCATCGACGTCGTACCCGGCATGACCCCGACGACGATTCTGCATGCGGGGCCGCCCATCACCTGGGACCGTATGGCCGGACCGATGAAGGGCGCCGTCACCGGTGCGCTCGTCTTCGAGGGCCTCGCCGCCGACCTGGAAGAGGCCGCCGCGCTCGCCGCCTCCGGTGAGATCACCTTCTCGCCGTGTCACGAGCACGACTGCGTCGGTTCGATGGCCGGAGTCACCTCCGCGTCGATGTACATGCACATCGTCCACAACGAGACGTACGGCAACACGGCGTACACCAACCTGTCCGAGCAGATGGCGAAGATCCTCCGCATGGGGGCGAACGACGAGTCGGTGATCGAGCGGCTCGTCTGGATGCGCGACGTGCTCGGCCCCATGCTCAAGGAAGCCATGGAGATCGGTGGCCCCATCGATCTGCGGCTGCTGCTCTCGCAGGCGCTGCACATGGGCGACGAGTGCCACAACCGCAATATCGCGGGCACCCTGCTGCTCCTGCAGGCGCTCGCCCCGTCCCTGCTGCAGACCGGCTTCACCACCGAGCAGAAGAAGGAAGTCTTCGACTTCGTCGCCAGCTCGGACTATTTCTCCGGCCCGACGTGGCTGGCCATGGCGAAGGCCGCCATGGACGCGGCCCACGGGATCGAGGGCTCGACCGTCGTCACCACGATGGCCCGCAACGGCGTCGAGTTCGGCGTACGGGTCAGTGGCCTGGGCGGAAACCAGTGGTTCACCGGGCCCGCCCAAAAGGTCGTCGGCCCGATGTTCGCCGGATACAAGCCGGAGGACTCCGGCCTCGACATCGGCGACAGCGCCATCAGCGAGACCTACGGCTTCGGTGGCTTCGCCATGGCCACCGCGCCCGCCATCGTCGCCCTCGTCGGCGGCACCGTGCAGGAGGCCATCGGCTTCACACGCCAGATGGGCGAGATCACCACGGCACAGAACCCCAACATCACCATCCCCATGCTCGACTTCCAGGGCATCCCCACCGGGATCGACGTACGCAAGGTCCTGACCACCGGGATCCTGCCGGTCATCAACACCGCGATCGCCCACAAGGAAGCGGGCATCGGCATGATCGGCGCCGGCATCACACACCCGCCCGTCGAGGTCTTCGAGAAGGCCGCCAAGGCCCTCGCCGACTCGCTCATCTGACCACGCGCCAGTTCCTGTCGTCCCGCTCCTGTCCGCCCTCCCGGCGACCACGGGAGCGGGACGGCAGGACCTGCCCCACCTCGGAGACTCGCCCATGGACAGTCGTATACCCGCCGCGGCCGATGCCGCGCACCCGAGCACAGAGCTCGACTCGGAGTACGAGCACAGCCCCGTTCCCCAGGAACGGCGTAAGTCCCTCCTGACCGTGTCGGCCGTGTGGTTCGGATTCCCGATGATCCTCACCAACGCCGTACCCGGCGGCGTCGTCGTCGCAGTCCTGGGTTTCTGGCGCGGGCTGGCCGCCATCCTCGTCGCCAACCTCGTCATGTTCGTGTACGTCGGTCTGCTCAGCCATCGAGCGGGCAGCACCGGCGAGAACTTCGCCCTCCAGGCCACGAAGACCTTCGGCCGCATCGGTCACGTCGTCGCCTCCGGCTTCCTGGCCACGATCGTCGTGGGTTGGTTCGCCTTCAACACCGGTGCCACCGGTGCGACCCTCAACCAGGCCTTCGGCTGGCACGAACAACTCGTCGCCGTACTCGCGGGCGCGATCTTCGTCGCGATCACCTATCTCGGCATCCGTGCCCTGTCGTGGCTCGGTGCCGTCGCCGCGCCGCTGTTCATCATCGTCGGCCTGATAGCCGTCGTCATCGTGTCCCGGGACCACAGCCTGGGTGCGGTGCTCGACTACCGGGGCGTCGCACCTGACAACGCCATGACGTTCGGCGCGGCCGTGTCGCTCATCATGGCCACGTTCGCCGACTCGGGCACGATGACCGCCGACTTCACCCGATGGTCCAAGAACGGCAAGCAGGCCGTCCTCGCGACCGCGACCGCGTTCCCGCTGGCCAGCATGGTCGCCCAGATCACCGGCGGCATTGTCGTCGCGGCCGGTGCCATCGCCTCGGCAGCCACGGTCGGCGGCAACTTCCTGCCGATCCTCACCGGTGACCACGGCGTCCTCCTCGACGCCCTCGCGGCCGTGTTCGTCTTCGTCAACCTCGGCTCGGTGTGCAGCCACTGCCTCTACAACGGGGCGCTCAGCTGGTCGCACCTGACCCGTACCAGGATGAGGGTCACGACTCTCGTCCTGGGCATCATCGGCACTGCCGCCGCCCTCGCCGGCGTATGGGACCACTTCCTCGACTGGCTGGTCGTCCTCAGCGTCTTCGTCCCGCCCCTCGGCGGCGTGCTCATCGCCGACCAGGTGATCCTGCGCAGCCGCGTCGACCGACGCCCCACCACTGCCGTACGGCCCACGGCCTTCGCCGCGTGGGCCGCCGGTGCCATGGTGGGCGGGCTCGTGCACTGGTATGCGCCGCAGTTCTCGGACGCCGTGAGCGGCCTCGTCGTGGCGGTGGTCGCGTACGTGGTTCTGGAGCGGGTCCTCACGAGGCCGACGGCCGCGCGATAGATGGCCTCCCCTCCCAGAAACCACACCGTTGCGACACCCACGGCCCCGAGAGCGACCAGGGCGCTGTCGTCCCTGCAGAGCAGCACCGGCTTCCGGTGGCTGTGGGTGTCCAACCTGTTCTTCTTCTGCGGCGCCTGGACGCAGACGCTGATCCTGGGCTGGCTCGTCTTCGAGACGACCCGCTCCGAGATGCTCCTCGCCGTGTTCACCGCGGTGCGCCTGGCCCCGATGCTGCTCGGCCCGTTCGCCGGTGTGCTGTCGGACCGATACGACCGGGTGCGTCTCCTCGCCCTCGCCTGCTCCTGGGCGTTGGGCGCGGTGTCGGTGGTGGCGACGATGGAGTCGTTCTTCCGGGTTCCGTACTGGGCGCTGGTGCTCGGCGGGCTTGCCATCGGTCTGGCCCAGTCGCCGTCGCAGCCCGCCCGTTTCGCGTTGGTCCTCGATCTCGTGGGACGGGAGAACCTGAGCAACGCGAACGCCCTGAACGCCATGGCGATGAACATGACCCAGGTCGTCGGACCGGCCATCGGCGGCGCGATGATCAGCACCCTGGGTGCACCCGAGGCTCTGTGGATCTCAACTGCCTGGTACGGGGTGTCACTTGCCGCCCTGTGGCCGCTCCGCAGCAGCGGCGGACGCACGACCGGGGTCGCATCCGATTTCGGCCCCGGGTCCTTCGTCACGATGCTGCGCGCCGGCGTCCGTACCGTGCTCACCAACCGGCTCGCCGCGAGCGTCCTCGGTGTCACACTCGCCGCGAACGTCCTTCTGTGGCCCATCTACCAGGCGTTCATGCCCGTCTTCGCCCAGGAGACATTGGGCCTCGACGCCGCGGGCCTGGGCTGGCTCCTGACCTGCAGCGGCGCGGGCGGACTCGTCGGCTCGCTGGTCATCGCCATGCTCGGCGACTTCAGGTTCAAGGGCGGCCTGTTCGTCTTCGGTACGGCGACGTGGGCGTTCCTGTGGTCACTCTTCGCGCTGTCCCACAGCGTGGCTCTCTCCTTCGTCCTGATGGCGTGCATCGGCGTGATGAGCGCGTCCTTCGGCGTACTGCAGACGACCCTGCTGCTCATGGTCACCAAACCGTCGGTCCAGGGGCGCGTCCTGGGAATCCAGGAACTGGCCATCGGTGTCATGCCGTTCGCTTCGCTGGGTCTCGGCGCGGCGGCGCAGTGGGCCGGAGTGGGGACGACCACGTTCCTCAGCGCACTGCTGCTGGTCGTGGTGCTTGCGGTGCTCGCGCTCCGTGTTCCTCAGCTCTTGAGGTACGCCGGGGACGAGGCCGCATAGTCGCGCGCTTCCCCAGTGCCGTGACCGGCAGAGCTTGCCGGTCACGGCACTGGCCCAGGAAGGTGTTGCGCTGCTTCCGCACCCGGTCGTGGAGTTCGCGGAGCCACGGCTGCCGGACGGCCGACAGCCTCGCCGGCGTGTTCAGGAACACCTGCTTGTCCAGCCGGAATGTGTGCATCTGGTGGGGCGGCAGCGCACTCCGAGACGTCCGATCACCCTGCGCAGCGGGATTCGTGCGCTGATGCAGCCACGACCTCGCGGCCGGGTGCACCCGCGGACACGTTCTGATCGACGCCGAGAGCGTGCCGGACCTTGTGGGCCGAGCCGTTCGGCGTGAACTCGTGATGTCCGGTGGGCGAGCGGTGGTCCGGGACGGCGAGCTGCAGTTCTCGTCGCCGGGACGGGCAAGGGCTGTTGCTCGCGGGCTCAGCGACGTACCAGGGCCAGTTGGTCGGCGACGACCACGCCGTCGTGCAGGACCGTGCGGTCGCTGCCGCGGTCCATCACGGCACTGGTCGGCGTCTCGCCGTCGACCAGCAGCAGGTCGGCACGGTCGCCGACGGCCACGCCGGGCCGGTCGGTGACCCCGGCCGGCCGGGCAACGTCGTGGCTCATGATCGAGGCCCCGCCGATGGTCGCGACCGCCAGCGACATTTCGATCAGATCATCACGGCGGAAGTTGTTGGTGAAGGCCAGTTGCCAGGTGCGGTCGAGCATGTCGCAGTTGCCGTAGGGGCTCCAGTAGTCGCGCTGGCCGTCCTCACCCAGGCCCACCCGGACACCGGCCTCCGTCAGCGCCACCAGGGACAGCTGTCCGCGGTCCGGTGGTGCCACGGTGGCCATCGCGATGTCCAGCTCGGCGAAGTCGTCGATGATGCGGCGGCTCACCGATTCGGAGACCGAGCCCAGCTCGTAGGCGTGGGACATCGTGACCTTGCCCTGCATGCCCAGTGCCCGGGTGCGCTCGAGCACCAGATCGGTGGAGAACACCCCGAGATGACCCGGCTCGTGCAGGTGGATGTCCACCTCGACCTGGTACTTCTCGGCCAGCCCGAACACGATGTCCAAGTGCCCCTTGGGATCCCGGTCGAGGCTGCAGGGATCGATGCCACCGATCACATCGGCGCCCGCCTTCAGCGAGGCCTCCAGGTGGTCGACGGTGCCCTTCTCACGGAGGATGCCGGCCTGCGGGAACGTCATGATCTGGACGTCGGCCCGATCGGCGAACTTCTCCTTCGCGGCCACCACGGCATCGAACTTCTCGAGCTTGCAGTCCACGTCCACCTGGGCGTACGACCGCACCCGGGTGGTGCCGTGGGCGATCATCCGCTCCAGGGTGCCGGCCACCCGCTCCATGAGCGAAACCTCTGCGGTACGCCAGTTCTGCCGGTCGTTGAGCATCATCGTCCAGACTCCCGGGCCGCCGGTGTGCGGCCGGAACGGCAGGCCGATCCGGGTCGAGTCCAGGTGCACGTGCACATCGCTGAACGAGGGCAGCAACAGCCGGCCACGGCCTTCGACCACCTCGCCGGCCGGCTGCGCGGCCGGATCGTGCGGTCGGATTGCCGCGATGCGATCGCCGGACAGGTCGACGTCGCTGCGCCGGCCACCCCACGGACGGACGTCACGGATCAACACTGTTGTCACCTTTCTGTTGTGCGGTAGAACTGCTCACCCGGATACGGAACGGGTTACCGGGTTGTCGTGGCCAGTGCCTCGGCTGCGACATCGGTGTGATGGCAGGCGATGTCGCCGCCCGGCACATTGTCTGTGCACAGCTGCCGGCGTTGTGGGTCCAGCCGCGGATGCACCGGACACCGGGACCGGAACACGCAGCCGCGCGGCGGGTCGGCCGGGCTGGGCAGATCTCCGGACAGCCGGATCCGCCCGCTCCGGTCTGCCGCCGGGTCCGGTTGTGGGACGGCGGACAGCAGCGCCCGGGTGTAGGGATGTTCCGGAGCGCCGAAAACCCTTTCGGTGTCTCCGTATTCCATGATCTTGCCCAGGTACATCACCGCGATGCGGTCGGCGAAGTGCTGGACCACGGACAGGTCGTGGGCGATGAAGAGGTACGCCACCCCGGTGTCCCGCTGGATGTCCTCGAGCAGATTGATCACCTGCGCCTGCACCGAGACGTCCAGCGCGGACACCGGTTCGTCGCAGATGATCAGCTGCGGGTCCAGGGCGAGCGCCCGGGCGATGCCCACGCGCTGCTTCTGGCCGCCGGAGAACTCGTGCGGGAAGCGGTTGTAGTGGTCGGGGCGCAACCCCACCCGGTCCATCAGGTCCCGCACCCTGGCCTTGACGCCGCCGGCCGGCGTGACCCGTTGGGCCAGCAGCGGTGCGGCGATCGCGCTGCCCACGGACTGACGCGGGTTGAGGGAGGAGGAGGGGTTCTGGAACACCATCTGCACCCGGCGCCGGTACTCCTGCAGGTCCGACCGGCGCAGTTCGGCGATCTCCCGGCCGCCGAGCTGGATGCTCCCGGACGTGGGCGCCAGTAGCCGCATGAGCAGTCGGCCGGTGGTCGACTTGCCGCAACCCGACTCTCCCACCAGCCCGAGGGTCTGCCCGGCGTCGACCGAGAAGCTGACACCGTCAACCGCCTTGATCACGCCGCCGGCGGACCGGAAGGCGCGGGAGCGGATCGGGAAGTGTTTGGTCAGGTCGGTGACCTGCAGCAGCGGCGTCATCGGACCACATCTCCGGTCGGTTGCAGGATCTCCAGGTGGCACCGCGACGGGTGCCCGTCGGGTCCGATCAGGGTCGGCCGGCGCGTACCACAGGCGTTGTCGGGCACCAGGTGTGTCTTCGGGCAGCGGTCCGCGAACAGGCAGCCGTCGGGCAGCGCCAGCAGCGACGGCGGGAAACCCGGGATCGGGTTGAGCCGCTCGGACCGCCTTGCCAGTGACGGCATCGAAGCCAGCAGCCCCTGGGTGTAGGGGTGTCGCGGGTCGCTGAACAGGTCGGCGACGGTCGCCTGCTCCACGCACTCCCCGCCGTACATCACCACGACCTGGTGACAGACCTCGGCGACCACGCCGAGGTCGTGGGTCACCAGGATCACCGAGGTCCCGGTCTCCTCCTGCAACTCGCCCAGCAGATCGAGGATCTGGGCCTGCACGGTGACGTCCAGCGCGGTGGTGGGTTCGTCGGCGATCAGCAGCTCGGGTTCGCAGACCAGCGCCATGGCGATCATCGCGCGCTGCCGCATGCCGCCGGAGAACTCGTGCGGGTACGCCGAGTAACGGCGGCTCGGATCGGGAATCCCGACCCGGCCGAGCATATCGATGGCGACCTGCGCCGCGGCCTTCCTGGACACGTCGTTGTGCACCCGATAGGCCTCGGCGATCTGCACCCCGACCGGGTAGAACGGGTGCATCGCCGACAGCGGGTCCTGGAAGATCATCGCGATCTTCCTGCCTCGGTGGGCACGCATCTGCGACTCGGTGAGCGCGTTGAGATCCTGTCCGTCCAGAAGGATCTGCCCGGTGACGGTGGCCGAGGTGCCCTTGAGCAGCCCCATCAGCGCCTGGCTCGTGACGGTCTTGCCGGAGCCGGATTCGCCGACGATTCCGACGGTTTCCCCGCGCGCCAGGGTCAGGTCCATGCCGTTGACCGCGTGCACCACGCCGTCGTCGGTCGGGAAGCTCACCCGCAGGTCGCGGATGGCGAGCATGGGCGCGGCTTCGGGCGTGGTCATCAGGCGACCCTCACTCGCGGGTCGATCACCGCGTAGACGATGTCGACCAGGACGTTGGCGACGATGATGAAGAACGCGGCCATCATGGTGATGGCCATGGTGACCGGCAGGTCGCCGGCCTGCGCGGCGTGCACCGCGGTGAATCCGACACCCGGCACCGAGAAGATCTGCTCGGTGAGCACAGCACCGCCCAACAGGCCGCCGATGTCCAGCCCGAGCATGGTGACCACCGGAGTGATGCCGGCCCGCGCACCGTGCCTGAACACGATGTGCCGCCGGGACAGGCCCTTCGAGCGCGCGGTGCGCATGAAGTCCTCGCCGAAGGTCTCCAGCATGTTGCTGCGGGTGACCCGGATGTACTGCGCGCTGAACAGCACCGCCAGTGCCACCCAGGGCAGCAGGTAGTTCAAGAACCAGCCGCCCGGACCCGCGGCGCCGAACGGTGAGGCGATCTCATTGGTGGTGAACGGCAGAAGGTTCAGCGTGCTGACGAAGAACAGCAGCAGCAACAGGCCGGTCACCGGAATGGGGAGGGACACGCCGACCGAGGCGGCGCCGACGATCAGCTTGTCGGTGAACCGGCCCTTGCGCAGCGCCGCGAGCAGGCCCAACCCGACGCCGGCGATGGTCCACAGCACGATCGCACCGCTGGCCATCGACAGCGTGTACGGCAGGGCCCGCTCGATGATCGTGGTGACATCCTCGTTGGTCTGGAAGGACTTGCCCAGACACGGCCAGGAGCACAGGGTTTCGGCGCCCGGCGCGCCGACCATGTGGCTGCCCAGCAGCCCCGACATGTAGGTGAGGTACTGGGTGAGGAACGGTTTGTCCATCCCGAGCGCGACCCGGGCCTCCGCGATGCGTTGCGGAGTGCACTCCTGGCCGCAGGCCGCGGCGGCAGGGTCCGCCGGACCGAGCTGGAACAGACTGAACGTCACGAAGCTGATGACGAACAAGAGCACAATCATCGCGACGAACCGCCGCATCAGGAATCCGGTCATGGGCGTGACCTGCCGGCTCGGGATGAACTCACCGTTCCACCTCTCTTGTGCCGCGAGCGTCAGTGCTCGGCGCCGACGATCGACAGGTCTATGGCGCCGAAGAAGTAACCCATCTGCGCGTTGCGGACCTTGGAGCCGACCACGCTGCTGGTGTAGCTGCGCACCAACGGAACCAGCGGGTAGTCCTGCATGACCTGGTCGAGCAGGGTGGCCCACTTCTTGCCGAGTTCCTCGCTGGGCCCGTTGGTGCCACGCAGCTTGTACATGTCGCCGGAGATCTTCGGGTCGTGGTACCGCGGGATGTTGGAGAAGCCGTAGGTCTTCCCGTCCAGGCTCGGCCCCACGTTCGGGTCGATGGTGGTGCGCACCGAACCGCTGTCCGCGCCGCCGCACCAGCCGCTGCGGGCGATGTCCGGCATCTGGTTACCGGCCAGCACGGTGTAGTAGTTGGCGGCCGGGATCGGGCGCAGTTGCAGGTCGATACCGAGCTTCTTGAGGTTCTGCTGCAGCACGGTGCCGACGTTCTTGTACCGGGCGTTGGTGTCGGCGTAGCCGTACACCAGCTTCTTGGGAACCTGCTTGCCTTCCAGCAGCTTCTTGGCCTCGTCCAGCTTCGGCTTGCCGGTCGGGTCCAGGTCGGTGTGCTGCTCGACGTATCCACGCTGAGCCGGGTTGATGTACGACTGGGCCAGCTTGCCGAACCGTCCGCCGCCGTACTGCACCTGGACGGCGCTCCGGTCGATGGAGAGCGCCATCGCCTTGCGCACCTGAGGATCCTTGATCGTCTCGGTGTTGAAGTTCAGCACGTCCGTGCAGCCCAGCAGGCCGGCCGCGGTGCGCGCCTTGATCTTGGGATCGTTGAGCTTGGCCGCGTCGGACGCCTGCAGGCCACCGTTGCTGTCCAATGTGATCGCCGTCGGATCCGAGTCGGCGAGCAGTTGCTGGCTGATGGTGGCCTGGGCGGTGGACAGGGTGAAGGTGAACGTGTCCGGCAGGGCGGGCCGGTTCGGATCGGTGGCCGGGTCCCACTGGTCGTTGCGGACCAGCTTCATCGACCGGCCGCGGTCGTACGACTTGATCTTGTACGGGCCCGACGAGACCGGGTGGTTGGTGTAGTCGAGTTTGGTGTCCTTGGCCCGCGGCACCGGCGCCGTGTTCGACCGCGAAACCAGGGCGGGGAACTCGGCGAACGGCTGCTTGAGGTGAAAGACGACGGTGTGGTCGTCCGGGGTGTCGATCGCCTTGAAGTCACCGCCGGAGTAAGGGCCCTTGTATCCGTCGTCGGCCAGGGCGGAGTTGAGTTCCTGCGGTGCCTGGGTGAAGACATCGCGGGCGTAGGTGCGCTCGACCCCGTACTTGATGGCCTTGCTGGTGATCGGCGTGCCGTCCTCGAACTTCAACCCCTTCTTGAGGGTGTAGGTCCAGGTGAGGCCGTCGGCGGAGGGCTTGCCCAGGTCGGTGGCCAGATCCGGCACGATGGTCGGCGGCCGGCCGGCGGTCTCCTTGGCCATGGTCAGTGTGCGGTAGTAAAGCTGCCCGACGTTGGCGGTCTGTACGTAGTTGCTGTTGCCGGGGTCCAGCGTCTGGAAGTCCGAGGACATCAGGACGTTGATGTTCCCGCCCTTGGTGGTGTAGCCCTTCCCGATCGTCACCGGCGCGTAGGCGTCGGCCTTGGAGTCGGAGCCGGAACCAGGGGCCGGCTTGGCGCCGCCGCAGGCGGTCAGAGCCAGCCCGGCACTGACCGTCAGGGCGAGCGCCGTCATGGTGGTTCGTTTCACTGCGTCTCCTTGCGGACGGGAAAGGGATGGCGTGGGGGGTGGATCACGGGTGCGTCAGCTTCGAGAGGACTTGGGGTCCAGCGCGTCCCGGACCGCGTCGCCGAGCAGATTGAAGGCGAGCACGGTGATCACCAGTGCGCCGGCCGGGACGGCCAGGAACCACGGGTCGGAGAGGTACCAGTTCCCCGACTGGGCCGCGTTGAGCATCTGGCCCCAGGAGGGCGTGGGGTCCTTGACCCCGACGCCGAGGAACGACAGGGCCGCCTCTGCGGTGATGTTGGTAGGGATCATCATGGTCGCGTAGACCAGCACGACCCCCATGACGTTCGGGATGATCTGCCTGAAGATGATGCTTCGATGCGAGGCCCCGTAGGCCTGGGCGGCCTCGACGAATTCCTGCTGCCGGATCGAGAGCACCTGACCGCGCACGACTCTGGCCAGGTAGGCCCAGCCGAAGAATCCGAGAATGATCACCAGTGAGGCGATCGGCACCAGGCTGCCCGAGTCGAGCGCGGTGTCACGCAGCCGGGACTGCATGATCGGAGTCAGCGACAGTACCAACAGCAGGTGAGGGAAGGCCAGGAACAGATCCATCACTCGGCTGATCACCATGTCGACCTTGCCGCCGAAGTATCCGGCGGCGGCGCCGAGCACGGTACCCAGTACCACCGACACCGCCGTGGACAGCAGCGCGATGGTCAGAGAGATCCTTGCGCCGTAGGCCATGCGGGCGAAGATGTCGCGACCGAGCCCTGGTTCGAGGCCGAGCCAGTGCTCGCCGGACGGGAAACGGTAGTACGACAGCGGCAGGCCCGGCGTGTAGAAGTCGTCCAGGAAGTCCGGCCCGGTCCGGGCGGTGAACGGATCCGATCCCTCGATGGCCGCCAACACCGGGGCCAGGATCGCGAACAGCACCATCAGGGCCACCACGATCAGTGCGGCGACGGCGATCCGGCTGCGCCGAATCCGAAGCCACGCCGTGCCCAGCAGCGACCGCGCGGTGGCGATCTCCGCAGTGGGCCTGCGCTCGGCTGTTGCGGCCGCGGATTCCGGTGAGGAGAGGGTGGCCATCTGCCCGTCGGAGGGCTCCGGCGTGCTGGCGCGACGCGTCCGACTCGGCGACTCATACGGATCCGGCACGTCGATCCTTCGGTGCTCGGGGGTGTGGGTGGCCGGAACGGTATACCAATAATCGCGGTTTCCACTAGGGTGCTGTGGCATCGGGTGTATCCCCACCGTGCGGACCGTCGGTCACAACACTTCCCTTGTGGTGAACGAATTGTGGTCGCGCAAAGGATCACGGGCCGCAGTCGGTGAGTCCTTCGGTGGAGGGATGTGGCGGCCCGCGCTTGGGGCAGCGGTGGCCAACTCGATAGTTTGGTGGACCAAATCTGAGAGGATGTCGATGAAGACCTTGGTGACCGCTTCCTGGGTGATCGCCCACGACGGACGCTCGCACGTGGAGATACCGGACGGGGCCGTGTTGATCGACGGCGACACCATCGTCGATGTGGGCGAGCGCGCCGAACTCGACCGGCACCAGACCGACGAACGCGTCGACCTCGGTGACGCGGTGGTCACCCCGGGCCTCATCGACCTGGACGCCCTCACCGACATCGACCATCTGATCCTGGACTCCTGGGCGTCCCCGGAGTTGGCCGCCGGCTTCACTTGGTCGACCGAGTACTTCGCCGCGCCCCGGGCGGTGTTCGACGCCGCGCAACGGCGCACGGTGCGCGAGTACGCGCTGGCCCAGCTCGCCCTGCACGGCATCACCAGCTACATGCCGATCGCCTCCGAGGTGCACAGCGATTGGGCGGAGACCTACGAGGACTTCGTGGCGATGGCCGAGGTGTCCACGCGACTGGGTCTGCGCGCCTTCCTCGGGCCGTCGTTCCGGTCCGGGGTCAACGTGATCGGCGCCGACGGCAAGCGCACCGTGAGGTTCGACGAGGAGGCAGGCCGACGGGGTCTGGCCGATGCGTTGCGGTTCCTGGACCACACCGCGCAGCTCGCCGACCCTCTGGTGACCGGGGTGCTGCTCCCGTGCCGGATCGAGACCCTGACCCCCGACCTGCTCCGCGACGTCGCGCGAGCCGCGGACCAACGCGGCGCGCTGGTGCGCCTGCACGCCCTGCAAGGCATGTCGGAGCGCGACTACATCCACCACACCTACGGGCGTACCCCCCTGCAGCTGATCGCCGACTCCGGGCTGCTGTCCGACCGGCTGATCGTTCCGCACGGGGTGGTGCTGGATGTGCATCCCGAAGTACTCGGCAGCGACACCGGAGATGTCGCGGTGCTGGCCGACGCCGGCGTCTCGATCGTGCACTGTCCGCTGACCAACGCCCGCTATGCCCACAACCTGCACACGTTCGCCGGCTACCGGGCACAGGGGGTGAACCTGTGTCTGGGCACGGACTCCTTCCCGCCCGACCTGATCCGGGGAATCGACGTGGGCACCCAGATCGCCAAGCTCCAGGCCGGCGACCTGGGCCAGGGCCATCTCACGGGCTACTTCGATGCGCTCTGGACCGGTGGGGCGACCGCGCTGCACCGCCGGGACCTCGGGCGTCTGGCCGCGGGGGCCGCCGCCGACCTGGCGGCGTTCGCCCTGGACGACTTCCGCATGGGTGTCACGGAGGATCCGCTGCGCACCCTGGTGCTCAACGGCACTGCCCGCGACGCAGTCCTGACGATGGTCGCGGGCAAGGTGGTCATGCGCAACGGCTCGATCCCGGGTGTCGATCTCACCGCGCTGAGGCGAGCCGGTCAGCAGCTGTTCGATGTGATGCGCGCGGCCTATCCGGAGCGCGACTGTCGTCGACGCCCGGTGGACGAACTCTTTCCGCCGGTATTTCCCCTGTCGTCCCAGGGGGCGGTGGGTGGTGCATCGGGTGCTCTGTGAGCCGGGGCGTCGATGGTTCGTCGCGAGGGATCGACGGGGCTCCGAGCGAGGGATCGCGAGACAGTCCTGTAGGGGGCCGGCCTGGGGTTGTCCGGGTTGTGTCGAGAAGCGTTGCGTTGTTTGAAGGTGGCGTCCCGGTCCAGAGGCCGGGGCGCCGCTCTTCTGGGGCAGCGGTGCTTTTTGCCGGGGCGGGTGGCCCCCGTGCAGGCGCTGTGCCACCAGCCCGGAGCAGCTGTTCCGCCCCGGGCCGTCCGAGCTCCCTCGTCGCGGCCCCGGAGCCGGGGCGCACGTCCCGGACTGAGCTCGACGCGGTTCGCCTGTCCTGCGCAAGGACGAGACCGACGCCACCGCAGACCAGGTCCGTGCGGTGAACGGACACCGCCCAGCGCGTCGAAGGGAAACAGGCGGCTCGGACCGACCGGCACATGCCGGTCGGTCCGATGAACGCCGAACCTGGATGGTTACGGGGTTCCGGCCGGGGAACCGCTGGGCGACGGGGAGCGGCGGCGGGGTTTCCAGCCGGGGCGGGGGACGGCGGCCAGGAGCGCCCTGGTGTAGTCCTCCTGGGGGGCGCGCAGGAGCTCGGCGGTGGGTCCGCGTTCGACCACCCGGCCGGCGGCCATCACGATGGCGGTGTCGCTGATCTGGTTGACGACGGCCAGGTCATGGGAGATGAACACGTAGCTGATGCCGGTCCGTTCCCGGATGTCGGCGAGCAGGTTGAGGATCTGGGCCTGGATGGACACGTCCAGCGCAGCGACCGCCTCGTCCAGGACGAGCACCTTCGGTTCGACGGCGACGGCCCGGGCGATGGCGACGCGCTGCCGCTGCCCGCCGGACAGCTGGCGGGGCAGCATCACGGCATGCCGTTCGGTCAGCCCCACCGCCTCCAGCAGCTCCAGGGCGCGGGTGCGCCGCTCCGTCGCCGTCAGCGGGAAGTGCAGGGCGAGCCCGGTCTCGATGACATCGCCGATGCGCTGCAACGGGTCCAGGGAGGAGTACGGGTCCTGGAACACGATCTGGATCTCCCGGGCCCGGCGACGGCGCTCGGCCGAACCCGCCCGGCCCTGCCGGACGCGCCCGCAGACACTGATCGTCCCGCCGGTGGGGGTCTCCAGCCCGAGCAGCATGCGGGCGACCGTGGTCTTTCCTGAGCCCGACTCCCCGACGACCGCCAGTGATTGACCGCGGGCGACCGTGAAGGACACGTCGTCGACGGCGACCATGTCCTTCCCGAAGACCTTCTGCAGCCCCTCGGCCCTGACCAGGATCTCGGTCACGATTCCTCCGCTCGTACGCAGGCGACATGGGCGCCGGCCAGCTCCCGCAGCGGGGGCCGGTCGATCAGGCACTCCGGTCCTGCCTGGCTGCAGCGCGGCTGGAACGCGCAGCCCGCCCCTGCCTCGAAGGCGGCGACCGGCCGTCCGGCGATGACCGGCAAGCGGTGCGCGACCCGGTCGATGCTGGGCCGGGAGACCATGAGCCCCGTGGTGTACGGGTGTCGGGGCGCCTGGACAAGTGCCTCCGCGGACTGCACCTCCAGGATCCGCCCGGCGTACATGACGGCGATGCGGTCGCAGGTGGCGGCCGCCAGCTCGAGGTCGTGGGTGATCAGCAGCATGGCCATGCTGCGTTCTCTGCGGAGGTCGTCCAGGATGGCCATGACCTCCGACTGGGTGGTCACGTCCAGTGCGGTGGTGGGCTCGTCGGCGAGCACCAGGTCGGGTTCCACGGCCAGCACCGACGCGATCATGACGCGCTGCAGCAGCCCGCCGGACAGCTCGTGCGGATGCTGCCGCATACGGCGCTCACCGTCGGCGATACCGACATCGGCGAGCAGCCGTACGGCTCTGGCGTGCGCCTCCCGCGCCGGTACCGACAGATGGGTGACCATGGCCTCGGTGAGGAAGTCGCCGATGCTGCGGACCGGGTTGATGTGCGCACGTGGATCCTGGAAGATCATCGCGATCCGGCGGGTCCGCAGGGCACGTAGGTCGCGCGGGCCCAGGTCCAGGACCGGGATGCCGTCGAACTCGATCCGGCCGCTGAGCCGGGCACCGGGCGGGGCCAGCCGGAGTATGGAGCGGGCTGTCATCGACTTGCCCGATCCGGACTCGCCGACCAGCCCGACGGCCTCGCCCGGGGCGATGGTGAGGCTGACGTTCTCGACCAGTGTCCGCCAGTCGCGGCCGACCGGGACGTCGAGCCTCACCTGGTCCAGGACCAGAAGATCCCCGCTCACCTCAGATCACCTTCCTGCCTGCCGAGCCGGTCGCCGAGCAGATTCACCGCCACCACGACGAGCGCGATCAGCACACCCGCGCTGACCGCCTCCATCGGCTGGCCGCGTACCGCGCTGTCCAGCCCGTTCTTGACCATCAGTCCCCAGTCCGCTGTCGGCGGCTGTACGCCCAGGCCGAGGAACGAGATCGCGGCCACGTCGATGATCGCGAAGCCGAGCGCGGACACCGACTGGGCCACGATGATCGGCCGCAGGTTGGGCAGCAGATGGCGGCTGCAGATGGCGACGGCTGATCTGCCCTGGACCCAGGCGGCCGCGATGTACGGGAGATTGCGCTCGCGGAGGGCCGCGCTGCGCACGACCCGGGCCACGTAGGGGGTGTAGGCGACGGCCAGGCCGGCGACCACACCGGTCATGCCGGGTCCGAGGACCGCCACGGTCACCAGGGCGAACACGATGCCCGGTATCGCGAACAGCACGTCGAGCAGCCGGGAGATGACCGCGTCCACCCGGCCGCCGGCCCAGGCGGCGGTGACCGCCAGCACCGTGCCCGCCACCGTGGACAGCACGATGGTGAACAGCGGGCCCAGCAGCGTCGTACGGGCACCGAACATCAGCCGGGACAGGACGTCTCGGCCGAGTGCGTCGCCGCCGAGCGGATGGGTTCCGGAACTGCCGGCCAGCGCGTTGAAGAGGTCGGGTCGATTCGGATCTTGAGGGGCCAGCAGCGGTGCGCAGGCGGTCACCACGGCAAGGAGACCGAGCAGCAGTACGGTGGCCAGCCCCAGAGGGCCCAGGCGTGCCTTCATGTCGCCTCCCCGGGAGACAGGCGTGGGTCGATGAGGGAGTAACAGACGTCGACCGCCAGGTTGATGAGGACGAACGCGGTGACGAGGACCAGTACGACGCCTTGGACCACCGCGAAGTCCCGCTGGAGGATCGCCCGGACGAGCAGGGAACCGAGTCCGTCCAGAGCGAAGATGTTCTCCACGACGACCGAGCCGGCGATCAGGCCGGCCACGGTGAGGCCGGTGACGGTGACGACCGGGATGGAGGCGTTGCGCAGGACGTGCCTGCGGACGATGTGGCTCTGGGAGAAGCCGCGGCTGCGCGCGGTCTCCACGTGTTCCCGGCGGAGTTCCTCTCCCACCGAGGCCCGGGTGATCCGGGCGAGGAAGGCGGCGCTGCCCAGGCTGAGAGCGATCGCCGGGAGCGTCAGGTGGTAGAGGCGGTCCGGCAGTCCTGCCCCCGGGCCGAAGACCGGGAACCAGCCGAGTCCGAGGGCGAAGACGATGACCAGCAGGACTCCGACGACGAACGTGGGGGTGGCCAGGAAGATGCTGTTCACCAGGGAGATGACCGTGTCGACCGTGCCGCGCCGCAACGCTCCCAGGACGCCGAGTCCGACGCCGGCCACCACGATGATCACGGTGGCGTAGAGGACGAGCAGCCCGGTGGTCGCCAGCCGTGTGGACATCAGGTCGGAGACGCCCTGCCGGTAGACCAGGGACTGGCCGAAGTCGCCGTGCAGTGCGTCGCCCAGCCAGCCGAAGTAGCGGATCAGGAACGGGTCGTCCAACCGGTACTCATGACGGATGGCGGCGATCTGTTCGGGGCTGCCGCTCCGATTGCCCAGCAGGAAGGCCATCGGCCCGCCGGGGACCAGGTAGAGCAGCCCGTAGACCAGGAACGAGGCGACGAGGAGGACCGCCACGAGCGCGGCCAGCCGCCGCGCCAGGAAGAGTGGCCAGCTCATCGCGCACCGAGCCCGGCGGCCCAGGGGTAGTAGAGGTAGGGGAAGGAAGCGACCGCGCCGGTGACCCGCTTGTTCATGTAGAGGATGACGGGCAGGTTGTTGAGCGGCGTCCAGGGGACGTCGCGGGTGACCTTGGCCTGGATGCCGGTGACGAGCGCCGCGCGCTCGGCCGGGTCGTACGCGGCCTGGGCCTTCATGATGTCGGCGTCGACGGCCGGGTAGTCGTTGAAGTTGGACCGGCCGCCCCTGGTGAAGACACGGTAGACATCCAGCGGGTCGGGCACGTTGCCGTACCACGTGCTCAGGAACGCGTCGATGCCGGCGCGGGCCTTGGGGTCGCTGTACAGGTTGCCGTACTGCTCGACCGGGATCACCTTGATGTTGATCTCGATGCCGAGCGCCTCGCCGGTGGCCTTGAGGAGGTTGGCGGTCTGCTCGTGCACCGCCGAGCTGCCCTGGATGCCGATGGTGATGGGCTGGGAGGGCTTGCCGGCCTTCTGGAGCAGCTTGTTGGCCTTGGCCAGGTCGACGCCTCCGTCCGGCAGGGTGTCGTAGGCCTTCCGGAAGCTGTCGGTGGAGTAGCCCCAGTAGTCGGGGTTGGCCAGGGCGCGGTCCGGGGAGGCTGCGCCCTGGAAGATCACCTTGGCGATGGCCGCGCGGTCGAGGGCTGCCGACAGCGCCCCGCGGACCCGCGGGTCCGCGTACGGGCCGGTCTTGGCGGCGCCGAGCAGGGTCCAGAAGGTGAGCGAGCGGCCGAGCGTGACCGAGCCGGTGGGCGATTTCTGGAGCTGGCCGAGCCCGGCGGGCGGCAGGTAGAAGTACTGTCCGTCGATCTCGCCGGAGCGCAGCGCGTTGACCGCGGTCGTCTCGTCGGCGATGAAGCGGAACACCAGCGACTTCGACTTGGCCTTGAGTGCGGCGTCCCAGTAGGTGTCGTTGCGGGTCAGCGTCATGGAGTTGCCCGACGTCCAGCCGGTGAACTTGAAGGGCCCGGTGCACATGACCCCGCTCCTGGGCGAGCCGAGGTCCTTGCCGGCCTTGCTGAGGAAGGACTTCTCCACCACCGCCCCGGCTGCGGTGGCCATGGCCTGGTTGAACAGCACGTCGGGCTGTTTGAGGACGACCGTGACCTGGCGCGGCCCGGTTGCCTTGATCGAGTCGACTGTGCGGAAGTAGTCGCTCCACCACGTGCCCAGCGCGGGATCGAGGTGGCGGTTCAGGCTGGCCGCCACATCGTCGGCGGTCAGCGGGGTGCCGTCCCAGAACGTCACGTCCTTGCGGAGCGTGTAGACCCAGGTGGTCGGGTTCGGGTTCGCCGCTTTCTCGGCCAGCCCCGGTTCGATCTTCAGGTCGGGTGTGAGCCGCATCAGGCTCTCGCACATGTTGGCGAGGGCGGTGTTCTCGGCGTAGTTGAAGGAACGGATCGGGTCCAGGGTCTGCGGCTCGTACGGCAGATTCCAGGTGATCTTGTCCAGGCCGGTGCCGGCCGGTGCGGTCGTGGTCTTCAGGTCGAGCTTGTCGACAGCGCGCGGCGTGGTCCCGGCCGATCCGCCGCAGGCGGTCAGGGCGAGCGCGAGGCCGCCCGCCGCCAGGGGGAAAGTACGACGTTTCATCGGAGATTCCTCTCGAGGTGACCGGCACGAGCAATGACGTTCCCGGCGCGTACGACCATGCCGGGCAGGGGACGGTCCACGACGGCCTGCGCGACCGTCTCCCCGGTCAGCAGGACGAAGTCGGCCGGATCGCCGACCCGCAGGTCGGCCCGGTCCAGGCCGAGGAGGTCGGCGCCCCCGTGCGCCACGACGGCGTAGCAGGCCGTCAGTTCCTCGTCGGTCCTGGCATCGGTGCGATAGGCGAGCAGGTGCGCCCGCGTGATCATGTCGCCGTCGCCGAACGGCGTCCACGGATCCCGTACGCCGTCGGAACCCGCGGCGACCAGCACTCCACGGGCGCGCAGCGGCGGGAACGGGACGACCGGTTCGTCTCCCAGCGCGCAGGTGGTCAGCGCCACTCCCGCGTCGGCGAGCAGCTCACCTGTTCGCTCCAGCTCCGCCGGGTCGCATTCGGCCAGGCAGAAGGCGTGGCTGATGGTGACCTTTCCCTGCATGCCGGCCGTCCGGGCGCGGCGCGCGATCTCGGTGACCTGGGCCAGGCCCGGACGACCGCGGTCGTGCAGATGGATGTCGATCGGCGCGCCGGTCCGCTCCGCCATGGCGAACAGGAGGTCCAGGTGGCCGTCGAGGTCGCCGTCGACGCCGATCGGGTCCAGGCCGCCGATGATGTCGGCCCCCTCCTTCAGCGACTGTTCCAGGAGGTCGGCGGTGCCGGGCTCGGTGAGCAGGCCGAGCTGGGGGAAGGCCACCACCTGAAGGTCCATGGCCTCGGCGAAGGGCGTGGCGGCGGCACGGACCCCGTGCACATTGGACATTCCGTAGACCGGTGCGACATCGGCGTGCGCACGCATCGCCCGGGTCCCCCGGCCGACGGCGTGGGCGATGAGAGCACCGGCGCGCTCCTCGACCGAGGCGGTCATCCGCATCCGCGTGGCGACGTCGCCGTCGATCAGCTCGCGCAGGGTTTCGGCGGGTTCCCGGCTCAGCCAGCGCCGGCCCCAGGTGGACTTGTCGGGGTGGATGTGTGCGTCGACCGGTGAGGGCAGCGCGAGTGCGCCGCCACCTTCGATGACTTGAACATGTTCCGGTCGGTTCGTGGGATCGATGACAGCGATGCGGCCATCGGTCACGAGGAGGTCGTGAAGGGCGCCGCCGTGCGGGCGGACTCGGGTGAACAGCACGTGACCCATGGGTCGTTACCCCCTTGAATCCGTTGGAAGGACTGGACCCTGGCCCAGGGGGTTCATATAGTTATCAGGTCATCAGAGGACTGAGAAGAGGCTTGGGTGAAGCCAGTTGGACGAGTGTCGATCGTCGACACCTTGATCATCGAACTGCGAAGGGAAATCTCCCGGGGCGCCTGGCAGGTTGGTGACCGGATCCCCCCGGAGAGCCAACTCGCCGAGACTCTGGGCGTAAGCCGGCTCTCGATCCGCGAGGCTGTCCGCGTGCTCATTCACGCCGGGCTGCTGACCGCCCGTCAGGGTGACGGCACTTACGTGACCGCCACGGACGAGGGCCAGGTCGCGCTCCGTCGCCACCTCGGCCGGGCCGAGACCGCCGATATTCTCGACGTCAGGCGGGGCCTGGACATCGTCGCGGCCCGACTGGCCGCGACCATGCGCACCGAGGAGGATCTGGACAAGCTGCGGGAGGCCATGGAACGTCGCGCTGCCGCAGGCCGGGCGGCCGACCTGGACGCCTTCACCGACGCCGACGTCGACTTCCACCTGTACATCGCCGAGGCTTCCCACAACTGGCTACTGGGTGACCTCTACCGGAACATGAGCGACGCCCTGTGGGAGACCGTCAAGGCCAATCAGTGCATGGACGACGCGGGCGACGACCCGTTCCACACCGCGCTGTTCGAGGCCGTACTCGCCGGCGATCCGATCGCCGCGACCGCCGCGGCGTTGTCCATCCTGGACGACTACGCCGACGGGGAAGCGTGACCACAACCGATCTGCTGATCCACAACGCCGACCTGGTCGTCACCATGGACGAGGCACTGGGCGACCTGTCCGGTGGCCGGGGTGTCCGCGATGTTTTCGGTCCGGTCGGCAGTGACAGCAGATCGTGCGGCGGGGCAGCGCCAGTCCGGTGCGGCACCGGCGCGCGATGATGCTGCCGGCCTCGGCCGACGGGGATCGCGCCCCCGCGATCGCCCGACTGGTTCGAACCGTGGACCCCGGGCGGTCGTCGGCAGCGCCCACGCCATCGACGTGGCCGGGGCGTGTGCCGTCGGTCACCCTCGCGCGTGCGCGACGAGCGGACGCCACAGGCGCTGCCGACGTACTGACTCAGCGCCATCGCCGCGCGTGCGCGGCGATGGCTCCCAGCACCTCGGGCATGTCCTGCTCCGGCGCCCCTATCAGCACCCGCGAGCCACGCCCCGGCCCGTCCAGTACCTCGCAGACGGCGACCAGCGGATAGGTCGCCTCTGATCCCACCTTCTGGTACCGGCCCTTCGGCTGTCTCGCGCGCGCTTCCTCGTCCGTGTAGGGGGTGATCGAGTACCGCCGCACCGCCCGCGGATCACTGCGGAACGGCGGCCGTACGGCGAGCACCCGCAGCGGGCCCGGCAGCGGCTTCAACGCCACCTTCGCGCAGGGGTCGGGAGTCGTGCCCAGCACCCCGGGCCCCACGTACAGCGGGCCCTTGATGTCCAGCTTCCACGGGCCCGTTCCCGCGACGGCGCCGTCCACCGCGTGCACCTCGACCGGTTCGACCGGCTCCACCTCGCACTTGCGCGGCAGCCGCGTCCGCGTCCACCACCGCAGCCACAGCAGGGTCGGTACCAGCAGTGCCACCGCCGCCACCGCGAAGCCCCGCACCACCGCTTCGGGCCGCGGCGCGATCAGCGCCACCAGCGCGCCGACGCCGCCCGCGGCCCCCAGTGCGAGCGCCGGCGCCAGCCACTGCCAGGCCATCGTCAGCGGATTGCGCCGCCCGCGCAGCAGCAGCCACAGCGCCGCCCACAGCGGCCCGAGGCCGATCCCGCACAGCACGGAGGTCAGGGCGGCGGGCCCGCTGAAGAGCCGTCCCGGGTAGTGGCCGGTGCGCACGGTGGCGGTGTCGACGCCCTCACCGGCCTGGATCATCCGTACCGATCCGCGCCACCACAACAGAGTCACCGGCTCCCCGGCCCGTGCCCGTCCGTACACCGAGTCCCGCTCCTCGTGCGAGCGGTGGTCGCGGTAGCGCAGCTCCATCGCGCGCTTGTCCGCCCGGGTCAGCACCAGCGTGTACACCGTGGACGCGCGCTTGAGTTCGTAGTCGGTGTCCCGCACGGTGACGCGTTCCCGCTGCATGCAGTACGGATTGCGGTAGCGGTCCCCACACACCTTCAGCTGGTCGGAGGGGTGCCCGTCCTCGATCACCGCCACCTTCGCGAAGTCCACGTCGTCGGCGCGCAGCCGTTCGGCCTGCTGCCAGAGCGGCCAGGCCGCCCCCAGCAGCACGGCGGCCAGCAGCAGGCACATGCCCCCGCGGACGACGTCCCCGATCCCGCCCCTCATAGGCTCCCTCATCACTGTCTCGCGAGTACATACGTGACAGCCGGCACCCCGTAATGGATGTGCGCGTCGTCGACACGCGCCACGTACCGGCCGCCGGTGGCCGCTGAGACGCACTGGTGGTCCGGACCGATGGGTCGACGGGCTCCTGACCGTCGAGGAAGAGATGCGTTGCGGTGGTGTCGGTGACCGTGGGCACATTACGCCACCGGTTGTCCTCGCCGTAGGGCGTCACCGTGACCGTCCTGCCCGATTCCGGGTCCGGCGCACGCCGGCGGACGCAGCGCTCCTCGCGTCGGCGACGAGGAGAACGCGGGACAACCGGGTGTACCGGCGGCAGCCTGCCGGGATCAGGAGCGAAGTTCGGGAGGTCGGCGTGACGAGGGACAAGTTGCTTGAAGTTTCACGCAACAGGTAGGCTTGCCCTAACGCTTGAAAGTTCAACTTCTACTCCCTGCAGAAGGGCACGTGTAAAAATGACCTCCATCCTGCACACCACCCCCTCCTCCTCCGACGCTCGCGCGCAGGGCCCCTCTCTGCATGCCTACGATGTGGGGCTGCTGCTCCTGCGCCTGGTCCTCGGTCTGACAGTGGCCGCCCACGGCGCGCAGAAGCTCTTCGGCTGGTTCGGTGGTGGCGGGCTTGAAGGCTTTGGTCAGTTCTTCACCATGAGTGGCTATCCTTCCGGCGAAACCATGGCGCTGATTGCCGGACTCAGTGAAGTCCTCGGCGGACTCGGCCTTGTGCTCGGGCTGCTCACGCCGCTCGCGGGCGCGGCCGTGCTCGGCACAATGATCAATGCGCTCGCAGTCAAGTGGGGCGGCGGTTTCTTCGCGCCGACGGGTGTCGAGTACGAAGTCCTGCTGTCCGCAGGTGCGGCCGGGCTGGCCCTCACCGGGCCGGGCAGGTTCGCCGTCGACCGTTTTCTCCCCGGGCTGCGGACCCATCGGCTTGGATACGGCGTCGCGGCCCTGGTGCTTGCCGTTGTGATCGCCGCTCTCGTGCTGCTCATCCGTAACTGACCACAGTCGTTCGCTGTGCACTTCTCCAGCAACGGCCTCGGCTTCGTCGTCGAGCACGAGCTGCCCCGACGGGCGGCCCAGGACACGGATCACGAGCCGGGCCTTTTCACCATCTCACCCGCCGCCGGCAACAACCGGCCCCGGCGGACCGGCCGGGCACTGCTCGGCCCCACCGCCTGAAGGGACAGCATTCGTGAGCACCAATCCTGCGACACCGACCCACGGCACTGACACGGGAGGCGCGTGGTGAGCCGTTTCGACACACCCGTTGTGGTGACCCGAGGAGACGCGGAGGGGCCACTGGTCGTTCTGTTGCACGGCCGCGGCTCGCGTGAGACCGAGATCATCGGGCTGGCGGACGCTTTGCCCCGTGGCCTTTCCTACGCGGCGGTGCGCGCTCCCATCGCTGAACACGGCGGCTTCGCCTGGTTCGCCAACCGTGGCATCGGCCGTCCCGTCGCGGAGTCGCTTCGGGCCACCATGGACTGGTTCCGGCTGTGGCTCGACGGCGTCGCCCCGCCGGGTCGCCCGGTCATTCTCGTCGGCTTCAGCGGCGGAGCCGCCTTCGCGGGAGGTCTTCTGCTGGATGATCCCGGGCGGTTCGCCGGTGCGGCGATCCTGTACGGAACGTTGCCGTTCGAGGCAGGGGTTCCCACCGATGCCGCACGGCTCGCCGGAGTGCCCGTCTTCGTCGCACAAGGCGATCACGACCAGGTCATTCCCCGCGAGCTGCTCGACCGGACATGGCATTACCTGACCGTCGAGTCGGGGGCACCTGCGATCTCCCGGCGTGACCAGGTCGGCCATGCAATCGCCCGTGACGCACTGGCGGCCCTGGCAGGCTGGCTGGTCGAGCGGGCAGCCTTCCTCGCCCGGCACGGAGGGCCGGTACCTGCGCCGGCTCATTGGGAGACGTTGTCCGGGGACCTTCCGGACCGGGCCGGTCCGCGTCCCGACGTCAGTACGACGATTCCTCAGCGGCAACGTACCGACAACGCACCTGTCGAAGTGCAGGAGAAGCTGTTCGCCCGGCTGAGCGCGCTACCGGGCATACACAGCCGTCAGTCCGCCCTCTCCGTCCCGGGCGCGCGTGGATTCATGGTCACAGCGCCGCAGGCCGGACCCGACGACGCGTTCCTCGTACCGCATGCCGGGGAGTTCGCCCACCTGCACCCGGACCCCGACGGTTCGCTGCATGTCGCGCTGCCTGTGCACCTGGCTGCCGACGCGGTCGCGCACGGCTGGGCCGTGGCACATCCGCTCGCCGGAGTCCGGCTCGCTCCGGGCATGGTGCTTGTCCACGGGCCTCGGGACGAAGCCGAACTCGACATCGTCACGTCCATCGTCGCCACCAGCCACGCCTGGGCCTCCGGCCGGCACCGCCCGACCACGGAATGACGCGAGCAGCTCGGTACCGGAGTGGCGCCTTCTGCCCGATCGCGCCGCGGACACCGGAGAGGTGATGGCTACGCAGTGGCCGCCGCGGGTGACGTCCCGTGCCGGTCGGGCAGCGCGCATCAGGCACGGATGACGCCCAGCTGTCGGGCCGGGCGCCGTGGTGATCCAGAGCCGTTCCTCGACCGTCTCCGGCCGGGCACCGGAGACGGTCCGGGTCCGCCTGGATCGGACGGGTCAGTGCAGCAGGGCCCGTACCGACGTCTTCATCCGGGCCACGAACGCCTCTCGCACCTCGTCCGTCACCCGGTCCAGCGAGAGATACGGATTGAGGTCTTCCAGCTCGACGAGCAGCAGGTCACCGTCCGCCGTCCGGCACGCGTCGACGCGCTGGATGCCGTGCGCGAGGTCGTTCCACTCCACGAACCGGCGGGCGAAGTCCAGATCCGCCGTCGTCGGCTCGTACGGTTCCAGTACCCAGCGCTGCTCGGGGTCCGGTGCGTAGAGCGCGTACTGGAAGTCGCGGTCGATGAAGAAGAAGGACACCTCGTAGCGGAAGTCGATCCTCGGTTGGACGAGCACGCTGCCGTCCGGCTCGGCGCCCACCTCGGCCGCGAGCGCGTCGGGCGTGACGAAGCGCAGCCCGACCGAGTCCGCGCCCAGCTTCGGCTTGATCACATACTCGGCCGCCCCGGGCAGCAGCCCCAGATCGCCCGCCCGGTCCACGGTCGCGATCACCGGGTACTTCGCGGCGCTCAGATCGACGAGATACTGCTTGCCCGCCATGTCACCGCGCCCGGTCAGCGGGTTGTACACCGGCACCTTCCGCTCGCGGGCACGGGCGCAGAACGCGTCGTACGCCTCCTGGTAGTGCAGCACCGGGCCGCTGTTGCGGACAACGACGGCGTCGAAGCCGTCGAGCAGCGCGGCCGCGTCGCGCGGATGACAGAGCGCGACATCGAATTCCTCGCGCAGCCGCGAGGTGAGAAAGATGTCCTCGTCGCAGTAGCGGCGGCCGCGCGCCGGATACGCGAGGTCGGTGACGAAGAGGACGGACGGGCGCGGACCGGCGTGCATGACGTTCTCCCAGGGGGTATGGGGGCGGACAGCGGATCAATAACCTTGATGGCGTTGCCGGTTCACCACGTTGGAGCATCATGATCTCTGCCCCACAGGAGTCGCACGTGTCGCCACTGCCCGACATTCTCTCGCCCGCCTTCGCCGCCGACCCCTACGGGGCCTACCGAACCATGAGGGAGAGTGCCCCGCTGATCCACCACGAGGCCACGGACAGTTACCTCGTCTCCCGGTACGAGGACGTCGAGCGGGTCTTCAAGGACAAGGCGGGAGAGTTCACCACCGACAACTACGACTGGCAGATCGAACCGGTGCACGGCCGGACGATCTTGCAGCTCAGCGGGCGTGAGCACGCGGTGCGCCGGGCCCTGGTCGCCCCCGCCTTCCGTGGTGCCGGCCTCCAGGAGAAGTTCCTGCCGGTCATCGAACGCAACGCGCGCGAACTGATCGACACCTTCCGGCACACCGGCGAGGCCGATCTCGTCGGAGGGTTCGCCACCCGCTTCCCGGTCCTCGTCATCGCCGACATGCTCGGGCTGGACCGCGCGGACCACGACCGCTTTCACGCTTGGTACACCACCGTCATCGCCTTCCTCGGCAACCTCGCCGGGGACCCGGAGGTCACTGCGGCAGGCGAGCGGACCCGCCAGGAATTCGCCGCGTACATGATCCCCGTCATCCAGCAGCGCCGGGACGCGCCCGGCGACGATCTGCTCTCCGCGCTCTGTGCCGCCGAGGTCGACGGCGTACGGATGAGCGACGAGGACATCAAGGCGTTCTGCAGCCTGCTGCTCGCGGCGGGCGGCGAGACCACGGACAAGGCCATCGCCTCGGTCTTCGCCAACCTGCTGACCCATCCGGAGCAGCTCGCGGCGGTACGGGAGGACCGCAGCCTCATCGACCGGGCGTTCGCCGAGACGCTGCGTTACACCCCGCCGGTCCATATGATCATGCGTCAGGCGGCCACCGAGGTGGAGCTCAGCGGCGGTACGGTCCCGGCCGGTGCCACCGTCACGTGTCTGATCGGCTCCGCCAACCGGGACGAGTCCCGCTACCACGAACCCGACCGGTTCGACCTCTTCCGTACGGACCTGACCAGCACCGACGCGTTCTCGGCCGCCGCCGACCATCTGGCGTTCGCGCTCGGCCGGCACTTCTGTGTCGGGGCGCTGCTGGCCAGGGCGGAGGTGGAGACCGCGGTCAACCAGCTGCTGGACGCGATGCCCGACCTGCGGCTCGCGGACGGATTCACGCCCGCTGAACTGGGCGTCTTCACCAGGGGTCCGCAACTGCTGCCGGTACGGTTCAGCCCCGCCTCCGGTTGACCGGAGCGACCCTCAGCCGATGCGCGAACAGACGTCGTCCGTGGACCCGTTGAACATATTCAGTGTTCTGTACCCGGTGGAGCTGATGGCGAGGGTGTAGACGCCGTCGATGCGGTATTCGCCGCGTGGCAGATTGCCGTTGTTCTCACCCACGCCGACGAGCACCGGTCCGACCACGTGCCAGAGCTGCGAGCGGTCGGTGTGGATGTCGACGATCGCGCTGCCACCGGCATCGGCGTCGTAGTGGGCGCCGGTGTCGGTGTTGGTGACCCGGACGACCAGATCGCCCTTGAAGGCGATCTTCGAGGGGGATTCGTCCGGATGGACGACCAGTACCTTCTTCACGACCTCGTCGACGATCGGTTCGGTGTGGATGGGGAAGTCGCAGCGGGCTCCGGCCGGATAGTCGAACGATGGGGTGGGGGCGGGCACCCAGCCGTCCTTCCCGGGTGCTGCGGTCTCGGCGGAGGCGGGCGCGGCACCCAGCAGTACCGAGGCGAGTGTCGTGACGACTGCCAGCGAGCGAAGGGTGGTTGGTCGCATGGAATCTCCCTCGGGGGGCACGCATGCGATGGTGTGGCCGACGTCGCCCCCCGTGCGCCGGCCGCATGCGATCGTAGGGTTTCGCGTCTCACCCGGCCACCCCTTACGGCGTCTCGATCGGCGCTGATGGGCGGCCGGAGCGGGTGCATGGCTGCCTTTACGGTTCGGCAGGTGCCACAACGGGTTCGGGGCGGCGGAATCGAAGGTCGCCCATCTCACGGCAGGCGATATGGGTGGATGTGTCCTACGTTGGGCAGGCACAATCCGTACGATCCAAGGAGCTGCAGTGACAAGCGGAAGCGCCAAGGACAAGGCCAAGGGCAAGGCCAAGGAAGCCATGGGCAAGATGACCGGCGACCGAAGCAAGAAGGTCGAAGGCAAGACGGACCAGGCCAAGGGTCAGGTCAAAGGTGCCGTGCACCACGCGGGCGAAAGCGTGAAGGGTGTGAAGGACTCCCTCAAGCACGACTAGTGCTGTGACCGGCCATGTTTGCCCCGTCAGGAGCGTCGTCCGGTGCGTGCTGGACGGTGCGACGGGGCAAAGCCTGCCGGGAGGGGGCACCAGGGTTCTTCGTTTGGATGAGGCTGGAGCGAGGAGCGGAGCGTCGTCGACCGAGGACAACGCGGCAGATGTGCGTGCCGGACCCCGCGAGCCCGGCCGGATCCAGACGAGAGGCCCCAGGCATCGCGCCCGCAGAGAGCCCCCCGCCCGCACGGGCGGGGGGCTCGGGCGTGCTCGGCTGCCGGGCCGGTCTCCGGAGGCGTCCGCGGAGGTGTGGTGCCCGGGGTGGCATGTGCTTCGAGGTGAAGATCCTCGCCCTGCATCCGTACGGTCCGCCGCGGGGCGCTGACGACCCCGTTCTCAGTGGATGTGCCGTCCGGAGGTCGCCCGCGCGATCACTGGGGCGCTGGATCTCGCCGGTGCCCTCGAAGATCGTGTAGATCTTGGCGCCGCGGGTCGGCCCCGAGGCCGTACCTGCATCATCGGCCACAGCTTGCGCATCATGAACACGGTCGCGGGATTGCCGTTGCCGGAGGAGAGCTTGAGGGACTCCGACGGACCCATCGCGAGCGTCGTACGGGGCAGAGCTTGCCGGGAGGGGCGCCGCCGGAGACGGAGGTCTCGAAAACCTCGTCGCCCCGGCCGTCGTCCGCGGTGATCTTCCAGCGGATGAGCGCCTGGAACTGTCCAGCGTCCTCCGGGCGGAACTGCTGCTGTCGGCCACGCCGGTTCCTCGCTCCGAAGTGAACCTACTCTTGAGTAGGGTATGGGGTGTGCCGTCCCTCCGTAAGGGCGGTGCGGAGCGGGCGGGATGCGGGTGAGTCACCAGGAGCTGCCGGGGCGCACCGCCAGCCGGGGATGGTGGGCGGCCAGGACCTTGTTCGCCCGGGCCAGTTCGGACAAGGCCTGCTCGCGATCCGCCTGGTCCTCGATGCCGAGCCGGGGGCCGCGGAATCTGCGGACCTCCCGGGCGGCGCACTCGGCGTCGAACTCCGCCTGCACGATGCGCCGGGGGATGCAGGACCCGATCAGTTCGGCGACCCGGTCCGGGATCGGCACGGGGACGAGGAGGTGTGAGGCGGTCATGGGGGTTCCCTCTCGGATGGTTGACCAGGAGGTGGTGCTCCGCGGCCGCCGGTTGGGCGGTCGACTCCTCCTTATGTAACGGGAAGCAGTTCCGGGTTTCTCATTGAGAACGTCTCCGTCTGGCAACCGTTTGAGAGTGACCGGCTATTTCCCCTTACCCGTAGGTAAGTTGACTTCACGTGAGGTACGTGCTCGGTCGGAATCCGCGCTGCGTCGATCGGAGGGGCGCGTCGTTGCTGCGGGTGCGCATCTGCAGCGCACGCAGCACTGCCTCGGTCGAGAACCGCGACTCGGGCTCGACGGGTTGCTCGCCGAAGATGGTCTCCGGATTGCGCATCGGATAACGGACCGTCTGCGGGCGTACGTCGAGCAGCTCGCCCATCTGGGCGGCGGTGCCGCGGGTTTCGAGCCGTATTCGCGGTGTCTTGATCAGCCGCGCCGGTTGCGCTGATCTCCGCGATGGGCGCGAGGTCGAGCCGGGCGAGCCGGCCGAGGGGGACCGGTGTCGACGGGCAGGCCACGATCGAGCGCGCCACCGGAACCCGGATCGGTGAGCGGCAGGCGATCGAGCCGGTCCAGCGCGCCGCGGCGGACGTCGACGCCGACGCACTGGTGCCAACTCCCTTACCGCCCAAGGGCGTACCGGACTGAAGCGAGCCGAAACGCCTGGTCACCAGGTCCCTCGAACCGAACCGCACCCGACGCCGTTCGTCGCAGATTAAAGACCGCTCATCGACTGCGACGCCCCTCACGCATTGCCCCTGAACCGGGTTGATCGCGAACCTCTCACACAGCCACCCCCGCAACAAGGAGGAGAACATGGACGACTCACGTGACGTGACCGCCGTGACCCGAGTGCCGCTCGGTCGCCGCACCTTCCTTGGCGGAGTGGGCGTCGCCGCCCTCGGCGCCACCGGCCTCGGGAGCATCAGCCTGTTCACCGGCGCCACCCTGAGCCCCGCGGCCGCCGCCACCGCGGTGCCGGAAGCGGACAAGGACCCGCTCGACCTGCTCCAGCGGATGCTGTCCCACGACACACAAAACTACGGGAAGGGTGCGAACACCCGCGCCCACGCCGAGATGCTCAAGGCGGTGTGGGAGAACGCCGGGGTGCCCGCGGAGATCATCGATACCCCTCAGCCGGACAACGTGCACCTTATCGCGCGTATCCCCGGATCCAGTTCCGCTGCGCCGCTGCTGATGCTTGGCCACTCCGACGTGGTGCCGGTCGAACGGGAGGCGTGGTCCGTCGATCCGTTCTCCGGCACGGTGCGCAACGGGGAGGTGTACGGCCGTGGTGCCCTCGACATGAAAGGTGCCAACTCCGCGACGATCAGTGCTCTGCTGAGGCACATCTCCGAGGGGTCCCGGTTCGAGCGCGACATCATCGTGCTTACCGACTGCGACGAGGAGGCCGGCTCGTTCGGGTCGGGTTGGCTGGCAGCCAACCACTGGAGCAAGGTGAACGCCGGCATGGTCCTCACCGAGGGTGGCTGGTTCCTGGCACAAAAGGACAGGACCACCCCGATGCTGATCACCGCCACCCGGCAGGACAAGGTCTACTTCAACCTGGACCTGACCGCCGACGGCACCGCCACGCACTCCTCCAAGCCCAACCCGGACTCCGCGATCGTGACTTTGTCCAGAGCGGTCGCCGAACTCGGCAGCTGGCTCGCGCCGGTGCACCTCACCGAGGTGACGCGCGAGTACTTCGCGGCGCTGGCAAAGGCAACCGACGACGCGGAGTTCGCACGCGCCATCAAGCTCATGCTCTCCGCACGCAGCCAGAACGCACGGGAACGGGCCGCGCGCGTCGTTGTGTCGAAGTCCTCCTACCCGTGGCTGCACCGTGCCCTGCTCCGGACCACGCATGCGTTCGTCATCGAGGACTCCGGCTACAAGGAGAACGTGATCCCGTCCTCGGCGCATGTCCGACTCAACTGCCGTGGCATCCCCGGTGGTCAGAAGCCTCGCGAGTTCCTCGCCCAGGTCCGCGAGATGACAGCCCGTCGCGGCATCCGGGTGACGCTTGCTGCCCCGGCGGGCAGGACCGAGGAGCAGTATCTCGACGAGCTCGACGAGAGGTGGGCGACGGCGCCCGCCGACATCGACACTCCGCTGTTCCGCGCTCTCGCCGGCGCCGCGAGCGAGACCTACCCCAACGCGGTGTTCGCACCGGCCCTGTTCGAAGCAGGCACCAGCCTGGCGCCGTGGCGCGAGCGCGGCATCCCCGGATACGGGGTCTATCCATACGTACTCGACAACGACCAGCTCATCACGATGCACGGAAACGACGAACGGATCTACGTCGAGGCGCTGAGGCAGGGGACCGCGTTCATGTACCGGACATTCTCCCGATTCCTCAGCTGACGATCCGATCTCCAGCGGGCGTGCGCCGTCAGCCGCGCGGATCCCTTCTGCGGCTTGCGGCGTGCTGCTGGGTCGAGCAGTGGTGGTGATGCTCAGTCGGGTGTGCTGACCGCATCTGCGGCCGCAAGCCGGCCATCCTGAGCATCACCGTCACCTCGTTCGATCAATCCAGGAACCGGGTTCCTGCTCCTTGTGATCTCACTCGACTGGGCATCCTGAATCGTTTCCCGCCCGGAGGCGACCCCCTTGTGGAGAAGCTGCAGGGCGACCTCCATGGGAGATATCGGTTCCGGTACCGCGAGGACAACATATTCCACGGTCTCCTTCAGGCGATCTCTACGCCTCTTTGATGTGAAGATCAACGGCACTCCTTTCACCGCTTCCCTCTCCGGCCCCGGGAACGCGATCACCTTGAGCCAGGGCACCACCTGTATTCAGGGGGGAACCTTCCACCCCCTGCGCGCCGACCGTGCCGACGACGCCCGGCACCAAGCCGCGAGACCCCATCCCGTCCGGGTTCCTGCACCGTCTTGCAGTGGTCCGGCCCCCCGGTGCGAAGAGAACTAAGGTGGTATAGGGGTCATGTAGGAACGCCCCCGGAGGGGCCATGCGCCGACACCGCACCACCCATCCCGACAGCGCCCAGGAAGCCCTGCTCACCCTCGGGCGTCTTGTCGACGAGGCGCTGGAGCGGATCAGGGTCCAGAGGGCGCGTGTGGAACTGGCCGAGGCATTGCAGCGCCATCTGCTCCCGCCCCAGCTTCCGCAGCTGCCCCGCCTGGCCATCGCGGCTCGCTACACCCCTTCGCATGACGGTCTCGATGTCGGGGGCGACTGGTACGACGCCTTTCCGATGACGAACGGGGTGGTCGGGATCGCCATCGGCGACGTGCAGGGTCACGACGTGGAAGCCATTGCCTTCATGGGACAGGCCCGCACCAGCCTGAGGGCCCTCGCCTGCGCCACGACCGATCCGGGCGAGGTGCTGAGCCGCGCCAATGATCTGCTCATTTCCATGGGCTGCGGCCTTTTCGCGACCTGCTGCTTCCTGACCTTCGACCCGCTCAGCGGCGCGCTCGCCATCTCCCGGGCAGGCCACATTCCGATGGTCTGGGCCACGTCCGCCGGTCACTCCGGCATCATCCTCGACAGCGGCGGCCCGCCCCTCGGAATTCTCCCCGGGGAGATCTATCCGGTGACGCGACGGCGGCTGGAGGAGCCGGGATCGTTGGTCATGGTCACCGACGGGGTGGTGGAAGGGCCGACCTACCCGATCGAGAAAGGGCTGGAGGAGGTGGTGCGGCGGGTGTGCAGCGGTTACGACGGCGACCCCGACGAGCTGGCTCGTGAAGTGGTGAAGGTGGCCGATCTGACGGGCCACTGCGACGATGCCGCCGTCCTCGTCGTTCGATATGCCGGCCTCCCCGGCGCAGGGTAGCCATGGCCCGCGAGGCATGCCCCGCACTGCAACGACCGAGGCGACTCCCGGCGCGTCCTGGCCGGTAGCGCCCTTCCAGGTGGTGTCTGATGACTGCCGTGGTGACCAATCCGGAGCTTCGGCGCAAGGGCGTCGCGACTCTCCTGGCCCTCGCTGTCGCAGCCGTCTACTACGGTGCCGCCCGGCTGGGCCTGCTCGAACAATTGGTGCGCGGACAAGTCACGCCGCTCTGGCCCCCTACCGGCATTGCCCTGGCCGGTCTGCTCGTCTTCGGACTCCGGGTCTGGCCGGGCATTGCGATCGGGGCGTTTCTGGCGAACGTGTTCATCGGGCCGACGGCTCTCACCGTTCTGGTCATCATGGTGGGAAACACGATCGCGCCGGTCTGCTCCTACCTGATGCTGCGGCGTGCGGGGTTCCACAGCGACCTGGACCGGCTGCGCGACGCGCTGGCGCTGGTCTTCATCGGTGCCCTGGGTGGGATGCTCATCAGTGCGACCGTGGGCAGCAGCGTCCTGGTGCTTTCCGGCGCCCTGCCCGCAGGCGATTTCTGGTCCACCTGGTCGGTGTGGTGGACGGGCGACGCCATGGGTGTGCTGGTCGTTGCACCGTTTCTGCTCGTCCTTCGCGGGGCGCGGTGGCCTCGGGGTGTGGCACTCCGGCGGTGGGCCGAAGCGGCAGCCCTGTTGCTCGGCACCCTTGCGATCACGCTCCTGGTGACGGGCGGCAGCAGTGTCACCCTGCTCTTCCTTGTCTTCCCGTTCCTGATCTGGGCCGCGTTCCGCTTCGAACGCGCCGGCGCCGCGTCGTGTGCGCTCGGAGTCTCCACGCTGGCGATTCTGGCCGCAGGTCGCGGCGCCGGTCCTTTCGCCCATGAGGACCTCTTCACCAATATGGTCACGCTCCAGGCCTTCAACGGCGCCACGGCACTGACCGCGCTGCTGCTCGCGGCGGTCATCACCGAGCGAAACCGCACCCACGACGAGATCAAGCGTCTCTGCGCGCGGCTCACCGACATGGTGGCAGCCATGCCGGACCACCCGGTCACCGACCAGTGGCTGACGTCCGACGACACCGACGACCCGGACGGCCGTGCCGACGATCGCTAGTGCTGCGACCGGAAAGGTTTGCCCCGTCGCACCGCCCCGTCGGGCGCGGCATCAGCGGGCTGACAGCACCTCGGCCAGGTCGTACCGCACCACTTCTTCCAGCTGTGCGTAGGTGCAGCTCCCGGGTGTGCGGTCCGGCCGCCACCGGCGGAACTGGGCCGTGTGCCGGAACCGGTCGCCCTCCATGTGGTCGTAACCGACTTCGCACACCCGCTCCGGACGCAGCGCCACCCATGACTGGTCCTTCTTCCCGGACCAGCGGCTCGGGGTACCGGGCAGCCGGACGGTCTCGTGCGCGGCGGCATCCACCCACGCCGCCCACGGATGGTCGGCGAACTCCGTCCGCAACGGTTCCAGCTCGGCGACCAGCTCCTCGCGGCGCTTCATGGAGAACGCCGCGCAGACCCCGACGTGCTGCAGGACGCCCTCGGAGTCGAACAGGCCGAGGAGCATCGAGCCGACGACCGGTCCGCTCTTGTGGAAGCGGTATCCCGCCACCACACAGTCGGCGGTCCGCTCGTGCTTGATCTTGTACATGACGCGGACGTCCGGGCGGTACGGCAGATCCAGCGGCTTGGCGACGACACCGTCGAGCCCAGCACCCTCGTACCGTTCGAACCACTCCTGGGCGACGGTGGGGTCGGTGGTCGCGGGGGCGAGATGGACGGGGGCCGAGGCGCCGGACAGCGTCGCTTCCAGGACGGCTCGGCGGTCCTCCTGCCGGGTGGAGAGCAGCGAGTCGTCGCCCACCGCGAGGATGTCGAAGGCGACCAGACTGGCCGGCGTCTGCTCGGCGAGCAGACGCACCCGTGAACCGGCCGGATGGATGCGTTCGCTGAGCCGGTCGAAGTCCAGTTTCCCGTCGTACGCGACGACGATCTCACCGTCGATCACACAGCGCGGCGGCAGATTCTCCCGGACCGCCGTGACCAGCTCGGGGAAGTACCGGGTGAGCGGCTTGCCGGTGCGGCTGCCGATCACCACCTCGTCGCCGTCGCGGTGCACGATCGCCCGGAAGCCGTCCCATTTGGCCTCGTACTGCATGCCCGGCGGGATCCGGGACACGGACTTGGCGAGCATCGGCTTCACGGGCGGCATCACTGGCAGATCCATGGACCGATTCTTGCCCGGATACCTCGACACGACTCCCGATATGCGGCATATGCGAGCTCTCGGCCTACCGTGGCCCCATGGGCGCTGCGGTGGAGCTGGATGCAGACGGACGGGCGGTACGGCTGTCCAACCCCGACAAGGTGTACTTCCCGGAGAAGGGCTACACGAAGAGGGACGTCGCCGAGTACTTCCTCTCCGTGGGCGCCGGGATCACGCGCGCCCTGCGGGACCGGCCGACCACACTCCAGCGCTTCGTCGACGGTGTCGACGGCGACTTCTTCTACCAGAAGCGCGCCCCGAAGAACCTCCCCGACTGGATTCCCACCGCCCGCATCACCTTCCCCAGCGGCCGGCCCGCCGACGAGATCTGCCCCACCGAACTCGCCGCCGTCCTGTGGGCGGCCAACCTCGGCACACTCACCTTCCACCCCTGGCCGGTGCGGAAGGCCGACACCGACCACCCGGACGAGCTCCGCATCGACCTCGACCCGCAGCCCGGCACGGACTACGCCGACGCGGTCACCGCCGCCCATGAGCTGCGCGTCGTCCTCGACGACCACGGTCTGCGCGGCTGGCCCAAGACCTCCGGCGGCCGTGGCATCCACGTCTTCGTCCCCGTCGAACCCCGCTGGACCTTCACCGACGTCCGTCGCGCGGCGATCGCGGCCGGGCGCGAACTCGAACGCCGGATGCCGGACCGGGTGACCAGCGCGTGGTGGAAGGAGGAGCGCGGTGAACGCATCTTCGTCGACTACAACCAGACCGCCCGCGACCGGACGATCGCCTCCGCCTATTCCGTACGACCTCACCCGCACGCCCTGGTCTCGGCGCCGTTGCGATGGGACGAGATCGACGACGCCGAGCCGCAGGACTTCGACATCCGCAGCATGCCGAAGCGGTACACGGAGGTCGGCGACGTGCACGCGGACATGGACGACCACGCCTTCCGGCTCGACCGGCTGCTGGAACTGGCGGACCGGGACGAGCGGGAGCGCGGGCTCGGCGACATGCCCTACCCGCCGGAGTACCCGAAGATGCCCGGCGAACCCAAGCGGGTCCAGCCGAGCCGCGCCCGGCGCGACGAGGACGGGGAGGCATGAGCGCGCCCGACCTGGAGCCCGTCACGCCGCACGGGGAACACGCCCGCCCCCGGACCCGCGGTGACAGCTGGGCGGCGTTCAAGGAGTCCCCGTATCTGCCCGCCGTCGTGCTGCTGTTCATCATCGCGGCGGCGGCCGGTCTCTTCGCCGGGTCCTACACGTACGCGATGGCCAATCCGACCCCGCGCAACATCCCGGCCGCTGCGATCGGCGGCCTCGACTCGCTGCGCGACAAGGCCTTCCTCGCCCGGCTGGAGGTCGCGCTCGACACCTCGCTGGTGCTGCGCGAGTACGCCACCGAGGCCGAGGCCCGCACCGCACTGGAGGAGCAGAAGGTCTTCGCCGTCCTGCGGTCCGCGAACGGCGGGGTCGCCCTCGATGTCGCGAGCGCGTCCGGAGCCTCGGTCGCCCAGTTGCTCGCGGAGTCCGCACTGAAGGTGGCGGAAGCGACCCATGTGCCGGTCAAGGTCACCGATGTGAAACCACTGCAACGCGGTGATCCCCGAGGCCTTGCTCTCTTCTACATCTCGCTCGCCGCGGTCGTCATCGGCTTCGTCGGCGCCATCCAGCTGAGCGTGCACGCCAAGGGGCTGGAACCGCTGGAGCGGATCGGTTTCACCGTCGCGTACGCGCTGCTCGGCGGTTTCGCGATCGCTGCCGTGGTGGACTGGCTGCTCGGCTCCGTCGATCTGCCGTTCGTCCAGTCGTGGATGATCCTCGCCTTCACGATGTTCACCACGGGCATGGTCTTCACCATGTTCAACACCCTGATGGGGCGTTGGGCGATGATCCCCACCTGGGGACTGATGGTGCTGCTCGGCAACCCGTCCTCCGGCGGAGCGGTGTCCTGGCCGCTGCTGCCGTCGGTGCTGGGCTTCATCGGCCGCTGGCTCCCCCCTGGCGCTTCGGTCAACGCCCAGCACGCCGCCGTCTATTACCAGGGGCACCAGCGGATCTTCCCCTACCTGGTGCTCGCCTGCTGGTCACTGGTCTCCTGCACGGTGTTCTGGGTATGGCGCCACCGGCACCCCGGAGGCCGTGGCCGCATGGCTCAGCATGCGGTCACGGCCTCCTGACCTTCCCCGAGCGCATGCCCGTGCCGTCCGCCGCGGTGGAGCTGGTGATCGTCCCGTCGGCGTTGAGCCCGAGCACCGCGAGTGTGCGTCCCCGTACGGACCTGTGATGTGGTGTGCGGCTGCATGTGGTCGACCATCCTTCTTTGGTCACTGCAACAGCGTGGAGTCACTGCAACAGCCGACGAAGCCAGACCTCATTTCGCGACTCGCCCATGGCTATTGCGGGGTGGAGCGAACCTTGTTCTTAGTGTGAACAAAGGAAGATCCCCGGGCTGCGGTATGGCCGTCCCGGGAGCGACCTGTGCCCCGACGGTCTCCGTAAGTCTCCGTAACACCCGTCCAGCAGTGGGGAGTTCGACATGGATCGCAGGAGCTTCAACCGCCGGTTCCTGGTGGGGGGTGGGATCGCGGCCGCGAGCGGCGTGACATCGTTGTCGCTCGGATCGGTCGAAGCCAACTCGGCGGAGCCCCCGCCGAGGACCGCCCCGGCGGGAGGCGTGATCCGTCATCTCAAGCTGTACGCCGAGAATGTGGCGGACGGGCGGATGGGGTACGGCTTTGAGAAGGGCAAGGCGTCGGTCCCCGGTCCGCTCATCGAGATCAACGAGGGCGACACCCTGCACATCGAGTTCGAGAACACGATGGATGTGGCAGCCGGCCTGCACGTGCACGGCGTCGACTACGACATCGCGAGCGACGGCACCCGGATGAACAACAGCATCGTCGAGCCGGGCGGCACGCGTACGTACACCTGGCGCACCCACGCGCCGGGCCGCCGAAAGGACGGCACGTGGCAGCCCGGCAGCGCGGGCTACTGGCACTATCACGACCATGCCGTCGGGACGGACCACGGCACGGGCGGCATCCGCAAGGGGCTGTACGGCCCCGTGATCGTCCGGCGCAAGGGCGACATCCTGCCGGACAGGACCATCACGATTGTCTTCAACGACATGACGATCAACAACAGAGCGGCCCACGACAGCCCCAACTTCGAAGCCACCGTGGGCGACCGGCTCGAAGTGGTCATGATCACGCACGGCGAGTTCTACCACACGTTCCACATCCACGGTCATCGCTGGGCGGACAACCGCACCGGACTGCTCACCGGGCCCGACGACCCCAGCCGCGTGATCGACACAAAGATCGTCGGCCCGGCGGACTCCTTCGGCTTCCAGGTCATCGCGGGCGAACACGTGGGCGCGGGTGCCTGGATGTACCACTGCCATGTGCAGAGCCATTCCGACATGGGTATGGCCGGACTGCTGCTGGTCGCCAAGGCGGACGGCACGGTCCCCGGCCACGACCCCCATGCCATGCATGACATGAAGGCCGACACACCGATGAACGACAAGGTGACGACCGACAGGACCTGAGGCCGACGGACCGAGGCCGGACGAACCCGGTCAGGGCTCCGTCGGCCCCGTCGCCAGGCGCAGTTGTTCCTCCTCGACGATGCGCCTGGCCAGGCTTCCGTCCGACACGTCCACGGCGTCCGGCGTCGTCTCGGCGACGTCGCTGCGTCGCGCGTACGCGTCGAACAGTTGCTCCTTGCGGGCCAGGATGTCCAGCATTCGCTGGTCGACGCTGTCCGTCGCGAGCAGCCGGTGCACCTGGACCGTGCGTATCTGTCCCATCCGGTGGGCGCGGGCCACGGCCTGGTGCTCCATGGTCGGCTTGATCTGCGGCTCGCAGAGGATGACAACCGACGCGGCCTGCATGTTCAGCCCGACGCCCCCGGCCTGGATCTGGCTCAGCAGGACCGCGTGGCCGTCCACCGTGCTGAACTCGTCGATCAGCTCCTGCCGCCGGGCGGCCGGGACGTTGCCGGAGACCGGCCCGAACACCCCGCTGTCCAGGGCCTCCCCGACCGTGGTGAGCACCTCGCGGAAGTAGGAGAACACGACGACCTTGAGCCCGTTGCCTGCGGCCTCCGTGACCAGCTCGCGCAGCCGGTTCAGCTTTGCGGAGGTCTCCGGGCGGGCGTAAGCGGCCCGGCGCATCCGCATGAACTGTCCGGCGGCGACCGCCTCCCGGTAGGCGTCGAGATCGGCCTCGCTGAATTCCTCCCACTCGTCGACCTGCACCAGCGCCGGGAGTTCGGTCAGCACATCCTCCTGGTTGCGCCGCAGATAGGCGGGCGCGACGGCGCGGCGGAAGGCGTGCGACCCGGCGAGCCCGTGGGTGGTCCTGATCGACGGTGCGAGTTCGGGCTGGAGATGGCGGACCAGACTGCGGAACTCCTCGACCCGGTTCTCCATCGGCGTACCGGTCAGGAACAGCACCCGTTCGGTGCGTCCCGCCCAGCCGGAGACCGCGCGCGAGCGGCGGGTGGCGGGGTTCTTGACGTAGTGCGCCTCGTCGACGACGAGCATGCCGGGCCGCTTCCCGCCGTCCCGGGCGGCCGGGAGGGTGTGCAGGGCATCGAAGGTGGTGAGGGCGACCCCGCCGCGCTCGCGCCAATCGGCGAACGCCTCCTGCCGCTCGGGGCCGTGCACCGGCAGCACCCGCAGGGTGGACCGGGTCCGGAGCTCCCGCACCCAGTTGATCAGCACGCTTGCCGGACAGACCACCAGGAAGTGCGTCTCGCCCCGTGCCGAGAGGTGCGCGATCGCGGCGATCGCCTGCACGGTCTTCCCGAGCCCCATCTCGTCGCCGAGGATCACCCGCTTCTGAGCGAGCGCGAAGCGCGCCCCGAACGACTGGTAGCCCCGCAGCGAGACCCTCAGATGCGCATCGTCGAGCCGCAGCCCGCGTACCCGGTCGGCGATCCCCGACGGGAGGAACCCCTCGGCGGCGTCCCGGTCGGGGTGCGTGCCCGACATCTCGGCGAGCAGGCTGTAGTACTCGGCGGACCGCAGCTCGAAGTCGACCCACGCAGCGAGGTCCGACTCCGGGGTGCGCAGCAGATCGACCGACACCTGCCCGAACAACAGCGGAAGCCCGCGCTCCGTCGCCTCCGCGACCACGGTCCGGACAGAGGAGACGGCAGTGAGCGCCGCCGTGCGGGCCTGCCGACGGGCGAACAGCATGCGCAACCGACCGCGGGCCGGTTCGGCCTCGGTGAGCAGCGGCTCCAGCTGCCCGAAGAGCCGGCGCGCCGCGTCCACGGCCCGCCGGACGTCCGGACCCGCCTCGACCAACCGGTGCAACGCCATGACGAGGGCGGTCGTGGACTCGTCGGGTGCCTCGACGTCGATCCGGACGGCGACCGTGTCCCGGACCGCGTGCGCGATCTGGCCCGCGGCGGCGAGCGCCTGATCGGCGGTCTGCGCACCGACGCCGGGGATCTGGCGGAGCTCGTACCGATTGGCCTCATGGACCTGACCGACCGTCGTATAGCCGGCCTGCTCGACCGCGCCGAGGCGCAGTCGGCCCTCGGTGACGTCCTTGAGCCGGGAGACCGGGATCGCGGCCAGCTCACGGTGGATCAGGGAGTCGAGGACCGGGGCAAGGGCAGCGTGTATGGCATCGGTCGCGCGGGTGTGGTCGGCCAGCACGGCACGCGCCGCGTCGAGCAGCCGCTCGGCCTCTGCGATCAGCTCCCGGGCCGCCTTCCCCGTCGGCGCCCCGGTGTCCCTCGCCCCGGTACCGGTCTCCCCGGCCTCTGTCATGTGCGTTCCTCTGTCCGCGCAGCCCCGCTGCCGCCTTGCCCGGCAGCTGCCCGAGTGAGACATATCGTGCCATGGGCCGATGGCGGTGCGGGCCCGGCGGAGCGAGCGCCCCGGTGCGCGGTCAGGACGCGGGCGGACGGCGTTCGGCCGAGGGCGGCAGCAGGACCTCCAGTGCCTTGGCGCAGGACCGTGCCTGCACCAGGAACCACTCGGTGCGCGCCTCCGGGCGGAGACCGTGCTTCCGGCACCGGGGGCGCGGCGGGGGCGGGCGGACAGTCCGCTTGGCCGGCGGGGGCTGTGCCGTACGCACCCGGCCGTGAGCGAACACCTCGTCCGCTGACGGATCACCAAGTAGGACCCCGCCGACCGCGATACATACGAGGGGCGGACTTCCGACACACGCCCTGGGATCCCTCCCGGCAAGCTTTGCCCCGTCGCAAACATTGCCGGTCAAGGCACTAGTCGCCGAGGTCGAACACCGACCAGTCCGTGCCTTTGCGCTCCCGCAGATAGATCCGGGAGCCACGGCAGACCACCGCGTTCCGGCCCGGCACGCGGCCGTCCGGCCGGGCCAGCAGCGTCCCGCGCTCTTCCGCCTCGACAGCCGTCTCGGCGATCCGGCCGTGTTCCAGCCTCCCGTTGCCGGTCAGGAAGGCGACCCGTTCGCCGTTCACCGCGAGACCGCGCACACCGCGCACCGATGTGGGGCGCACGTGTACGGTCCCGTCGCCGAGCACCTCGATCAGCGGGTAGTACATGTACGGGCAGGCCCAGGCAGTCCCGCCGTCGACGTTCAACGCCACGCAGTCCGACATGTCGATGAGCCCGGGGCCGGGGCGGAACGACCAGAGCGGCTCGCCGGTGCTGCTCCAGCGGCGCAGACCGGGATGGCTGAGTGGATCATCGCCGTAGACCCCCTCATCGAAATAGCCCGCCCATAGACCCCCCGCCTCGTCGGCGATCAGATGCTCGATGGCGTCGCCCATCCGGAATGTCCAGGACGACCGTCCCAGCGCGTCGAAGACCTGCACGTGCTGCCTGTCGACGGTGCTGCGCTTCTCCGCCAGTACGAATCCGCCGTCCGGGAGCGCGTCGAAGGCGGGGCAGTACAGCTGCACCGCGCCGAGGTGTGTCTCGTACACACGGCCGTCGTCCGCGGTGACCACTGTGGCTTCGTACGGATCGGATGTGCCTTGCCCGGGGTTGCGCTCACTCAGCAGCCAGTGCGCGCGGCCGTACGCGTCGACGGTGCTGCTCATCATGTGCAGACCCCGGTAGGTGTGCGGCAGACGGGCGTACGGGGTCAGGGGTGTGGACTCCATGGTGCTCCTCGGCAGGAAAGCAGGAACGCGGAACGTGAACCGGGCGGCTGCGGGGCATGCGCAGGTGCCGGCGGCGCGTGGGCCGAGGGGCGGAGCAGAGGGCGCCTACGAGGCATGAGCCTTTCTGATGGTCATGCGCCGATCATCCATGAGGGCCGGGCCGCAGCGCAATGGTTTCCAGCGTTGCGCAGTCTGCGGTTGTCCGTGCCCGGTGCCAGACTCGGATGGTCAGGAGAAACCCCTGCAGTGCACACGCGGGACTCGCTGAAGGAGCGCACCATGCTCACCACCGGTTTTGTCACCGGATCCCCCAACTGGCTCGATCTCGGCACGCCCGACCTCGACCGGGCCACCACCTTTTACCAGGGCCTCTTCGGCTGGGACTTCGTTCCCGGCGGTCCCGAGACCGGGGGGTACGGGATGTTCATGCTGGACGGGAAATCGGTCGCGGGCGCCATGACCGTCACCGCGGAGCAGGCGAAGTCGTCCTGGTCGGTCTACTTCCAGACCCCCGACGTCGATGCCACCGCCAAGGCGGTCGAGCAGGCCGGCGGCGCGGTGCCCTTCCAGCCGATGGATGTCCTCGACTTCGGTCGGATGGGCGGCTTCACGGACCGGGGCGGCGCGTACTTCGGGACCTGGCAGCCGAAGAAGAACACCGGCCTGGGCGCGGTGGGCGTGCCGCGCTCGCTCTGTTGGACCGAGCTGTACACCCCGGACGTGCCCGCGGCCGCCGCGTTCTACGGGAGAGTCTTCGGGTGGGAGACCCATCAGGTTGCGTACCCCGGCGGCGGCGGGTCCTACACTCTGATCCGCACCAAGGGTGGCAGTGAGCATGCCGATTTCGGCGGGCTCGTACCTCTCGACGCCGTTGCGACCCAGGGTGTCCTGGGTCCGCACTGGCTGCCGTACTTCGAGGTGGACGACTGCGACGCCACGGTCGCGGACGTGGAGCGGCTGGGCGGCAAACTGACGCTGGAGCCGATGGAGATGGAAGGCGTGGGCAAGTTCGCCAACGTCGCCGATCCGTACGGGGCGCAGTTCGCCGTGATCAAGAGCTCCGACGCGTCGGAAAGCTGACCGGAGGACGCACCGGCCACGCATTGATGCGGCGTTGATCAGTCGTTTATCGCGACCGGGCACTGTGTGTGCCATGCTGATCAACACCGTGACCGACCCCGCACTCGCCTGGCAGGAGACGGCGCTCTGCGCGCAAGCGGGACCCGAGTTCTTCTTCCCTGCCCCCGGCAGCTCCACACGTGAGGCGAAGCAGCTGTGCAACGCCTGCGAGGGCCGGGTGGCATGCCTGGAGTACGCCCTCGACAACGACGAACGGTTCGGCGTCTGGGGCGGACTCTCGGAGAAGGAGCGGGAGCGGCTGCGCAGAGTTGAGCGCGACCGAGCCTGAACCTCCTTGTTCCGTACCGCAGTTCAGCCCTCCGCAGTCCTGGGGCCGCATCTCCAGAGGGCCGAGTTGAGCGACTGCGACTGCAACTACGTCGTCGTCGGGGCGGGATCGACCGGCTGTGCCGACCGAGCGCCGCGCATCACCCGCGGCCGCACCCACCGTCGCCGGGCGGGCGGCCGAAATAATTCGTGACGCCGCGCGGGTGACAGATGGTTAAGATCTCCCCAATGCCCGGACGTAGCGCAGAGGCAGGCGCACCGCCTTGCCAAGGCGGGTACGCCGGTTCGAATCCGGCCGTCCTGGCAGGTCGCCCCCTCGGGGCCCCGTAGCGCAGAGGCAGTCGCGTCCGCATGGCATGCGGAAGGACGCCGGTTCGAATCCGGTCGGGACCACGAGGGGGCGGAGCCATGGAGAGCGGCATCACGGACGAGGAACTGGCAGCCTTCGACCGCCTCGTCGGCCGACTCCGGGCACTGCCCGTCGACGACCCCGCCCGGCTCCGCGCGGAACAGGTCGCCTCCTCGTTCGCCCGCGACGGCCGGCTGGGACGGCGCAGAATCCGCGGCGAGCGGCGGACCGAGGCCGACGCCGCCGTGATCTCGGCGACGGCGACCGGCGCGGCCGACCGGCGCGAGGACGCCCCGCTGGACCCCGGCGCGGTTTCCGCCGGTCCGGCGGGAACACTGGCGCGGGCCCGCCGCTGCTACATCTGCAAGACCCCGTACCGGCAGGTCGACGCCTTCTACCACCTGCTCTGCCCGGACTGCGCGGCGGAGAACAGGTCCCGCCGCGCGCTCTCCACCGACCTTTCGGGACGCCGGGCCCTGCTCACCGGAGGCAGGGTCAAGATCGGCTTCCAGCTGGCGCTCATGATGCTCAGGGACGGCGCCGAACTCGTCGTCACCACCCGCTTCCCGCACGACACCCTGCGCCGCTTCCGGGCCGTCCACGACAGCCCGAAGTGGCTCAACCGGCTCACCGTCGCCGCCGTCGACCTCCGTGACCCGCGCCAGGTCCTCGGCCTGTGCGAGCAGTTGCGGGATACGGGCGAGCCGCTCGACATCCTGATCAACAACGCCGCCCAGACCGTTCGCCGCCCGCCCGGGTCGTACGCGCTGCTGGCGGCGGGGGAGTACGGGTCACTGCCCGCCGGTGTGCTCCGCGCCCCCGGGTACGCGGCCATGACCGCCCTCGCAGGACCTTCCGCGTCGAGCGCACTGGGGCTGGTGCTCCCCGACGCCGAGCAGACCGGACTGCCGGACGGTGTCGACCGAGTGGGGCTGCCTCCCGGCGTCGACGAGGCCGGCCTGCTGCCGGACACCGCGCCCGTGAACTCCTGGTCCGCGCGGATCGGTGAACTGGACCCCGCCGAAGTCCTGGAGACGCAGCTCGTCAACTCCCTGGCCCCCGCGTTCCTCTGCGACCGGCTGCTCCCGCTCCTGCTGGCTTCCCCGCGGCCGCGCCGCTACATCATCAATGTGACGGCGGTGGAGGGCCGGTTCGCGGTACGGAACAAGACGGGTGGCCACCCGCACACCAACATGGCGAAGGCAGCACTCAATATGCTGACTCGCACCAGCGGCGCCGAACTCGCCGCTCAGGGCGTCCATATGTGCGCCGTCGACACCGGCTGGATCACCGACGAGAACCCGGTGCCGAAGAAGGAGCGGATCGCCGCCGGAGGCTTCCGTACCCCGCTCGACATCGTGGACGGCGCCGCCCGCGTCTACGATCCGATCGTGCGTGGCGAGGCAGGGTCGCCCGTCTCGGGCGTCTTCCTCAAGGACTACCGGGAAGCGGAATGGTGAAGGGTGGCCGCACGCGCACTGCGGCCCCGGAGGGCGACGACCGGGATCAACTGATACACCACCGGACAGGCCGGCCCTCGCGATCGAGGAGGTCGGCATCGCCGTTCCTCGGCGACCCGGCCGACCGGCAGTGATCAATCGAGGCGGGACACCTGGTAGTGACTGATGTACCAGCCGTCCTCCACGCGCTTGACCAGGACGCCGAGATTGACGCCGAGCGTGGGACGGTCGGTGAACGAGAAGTCGACGCTCAGGTAACCGAGCACGAGGTCGTCGGCGGGCCGCCTGGTTTCGAGAATCCGATACGCGGCCGTCAGCCCGAGGGGCTGGGAATCGTAGTAGTCGGCGACGCCCTGCCGGCCGACGCTGTAGGGGCGCAGGCCCTGGAAGATCGCGTCCTCGGTGAAGTGGGAGGCGACCCGCTGCGGTTCGTGCCCGTCGACGGCTGCTTTCCACTGGTCGAGGACACCGCGCAGGATCGCTTCGCTGTCTGTCGTGCTGTTCATCAGGGTTCTCCTGTCGGGTGGAATGAGTTCAGGGCTGCTGGGTCGGGCCGGTCATGACGCCGGCCGCAGGTTCGGCCGTCGCGTGCCGCAAGCCTGTGCCGGTTGTCGGCGGGCCGGGTTCCGTATGCTTCGACGACCATCCGGCGAGGCGCAGGTGACGACTGCGGCCCTGGCCCTGGGAGCTCATGATGACCGTCCCCGAAACTGAAGTGGTTGCATTGCTAGCCGACCGGTCGGCTATTTCAATGTAGACGACCGGTCGAGAATGAGTCAACGGGCGCCCGGGCCGGTTCCCGCACGTACTTCTCCGCGGCCGGCGGGCGCAGACTCCCGGCCTGGAGGCCGAGCCGCTCCAGGTCCTCGGTCCGCACCCAGCACACCGCGAGGTCCTTGAGCCGGGAGGGGGTCGCTCCGCCGGTCAACGCTCGATCGTCGTTCGGTCGTCGTCGCGACCTGCCATGGACTCGGATGCTGCGATGAAGGCTCGTACGAGGGGACGGTTGTCTCCGCGGCGGGTGGCCATGAAGATTCGGCTCACCGCAGGAGGCCCGTCGAGCTCGAGCCTTCGGGCGCCTGCGGGCAGCAGCGACGTGACGCTGTAGGGGGCGATGGTGACGCCGAGGCCGGCGGCCACGAACATGATGATGGTGTGCCAGTTCGAACACTCCTGCGTGGCCTGGACGTCGATGCCGGCGTCACGCAACGACTGCGTGTTCACGTCGAACGCGTGAGCCCCTGCTGAACGCGGGAACAGGATCAGCGGGTCAGCTGCCAGCGCCGCTGGTTTCACATGGTCACCCCCCGCGGCGGGGTGCCCTGCGGGGATGACGGCGACGAACCGCTCCGTTGCCAGTAGGAAAAGGTCGATGTCGTCCCGCTCCTCAGCATCCCGCACGATCCCGACGTCGGCCGTCCCCCGCTCCAGGGCCGCCAGGACGTCGACGGTGAAGCCGTCGTGAAGTTTGACCTGGACGTCCGGGCGGCGTCGGGAGAATTCGCGGAGCCGTTCGCCGACGATCGAGGTGGCAGAGGTGATGAAGGCGACATCCAGGCGACCGGCCTCGCCGCGGCCGACCCGGCCGGCTTCCTCGAGGTCGGCGGCCAGGCGGCCCAGAAGGTCCCTCGCTCGTGGCTGGAACGTCGCTCCCGCGTCTGTGAGGTGGACGCTTCGCGAGGTCCGCCGGAACAGCTCGACGCCGAGGATCTTCTCAAGCTGTCTGATCTGCTGGGACAGGGCCGGCTGGGCTATGTGCAGTCGCTGGGCGGCCCGTCCGAAGTGGAGTTCCTCGGCCACGGCCAGGAAGTACCGCAGATGACGGAACTCGATTCGCTGATCCATAGGTCGAGCTTATTGATAGCGGTCAGGCTGTGTATTGGACATATGGGTGAGTGGGTCCGGAAACTACCGGGAAACTACACCGGAAAGGGAACCAGTCCGATGCCGTACATCTCTGCCCCGACCGTGGTCTCCTCGATCGCCTCACAGAGTGACGCCGACGCCTTCCGCACGCTGAACGAGGAGTGGATCTCGCGCCTGTTCACCCTGGAGGAAGAGGACCGGGCCGTTCTCGGGGATCCGTTCGGCCGCATCGTGGGCCTGGGCGGCGACGTGCTCCTGGCGCACGAGCGGGACAGCGGCACTGTCGTCGGGTGTGTCGCACTACTGGCCTATCCGGACGCCGTGTTCGAGCTGGCGAAGATGGCCGTGACGCCCGACGCGCAGGGCCACGGCATCGGCCGCCAACTCATCGCCGCAGCGATCGACCGCGCCCGCGCACTCGGTGGGGCCCGGCTGTTCCTCGGTACGAACAGCAAGCTCGCCCCCGCCATCCACCTCTACGAGAACGCCGGGTTCGTCAGGATCACCCGCGACCGTCTCCCGGTGGCCGACTACTTCGCCCGCGCCGACACCCTCATGGAACTGAAGTGACGCCCCGGCCCGGCGCCCGGAATCTGCCTCGCGCCGGCCCCGCCTTCATCGGCACGTCGCGCGGCGACCGCCTGCTCCACGTCGGTGGCGTCCCATGGAAGATCCTTCTGCGGGCCTCTGCTGTCTGATCACCCCTCAGGTGCGGAGAGCGGCGTCGAGATCGCGAATGAACTCTCCCACACGCCCGCCTCCGGGAGGTGCGGCGGGAAAACGGCCGAGCACCGCGGTGACGGATGGTGGCGCGTGATGACGCGCCCATTCAAGGGCCCCCGCGGCGACACTCCGGTCCTCTCCGGAGGCCAACTCTTCGGCACGCGCCGCATGCGCTGCCGCACCGAGAATGTGCTTGACCTGATGAGCGTCTGCCAGGGGATGAAGGAACGCGGCGCCGGCCGCGTGGCTTGCCGCCCGTGCCGCGTCGACCGCAGCGGGTGAATCGGCTTCCCGTGCCGCCCTGAACGCCGCCCAACCGCTCTGCCGCAGAGCGGCCGTGCGCCGGCCGCCCCCGGCGAAAGCGCGTGCTGCGTCGATGGCGTCACGAGGTCGCGTGTCAGCAGGACGACTCTGTTCGTAGATCGACAGCGCCCTGCTCGCACAATCAGCCGCGTAGCCCGTGACTTCACGAAGTTCGTGTTCGCTCAGCTCAATCCTGTCTGACCCAATCGGCACGGCTCAATCTTGCCGCAGGTCGCCGGAGTTCGTGAAGCACTCGCTGCGTGCCGGGTCGGTGACATCCTTGTGGTGACCACGGTCGACCGGCTCGCCCGATCCATCCGGGACGCCCGCGACACCGTCCGTGCCGTCGAGATGTGGACACCGACGTGGGCGCAGTGATCAACACTGCCGCGGGGGCCTGAGCCGGTCCCGCTGCTGTCGTCCGGTCCGACACGGTGCCCGAGGAACTCCTCGTGGCACCGGGCCGGGGCTCGGCGGGGTCCCGCGAGCAGGGCGGGCCGATCCGGGCTCGGCCGACAGGCCGCCGCGGCCGCCGTCCACGCGGCAGTCGTCGACGGTGAGGGCGGGGGCTCGCTCGTCACCGCGGCTGCCGCGCTGCTCGATGAGGTGCCCCGTGTCCGCGTCGCGGACCAGATGCGTGTGATGCCGGGTCGCACGGCGACGTCCGCCCACGAGTGAGCGGGCTCGTGGGCGGACGAATGCCGTGGAGGCTGTGTGGATCAGGCGTTTCGCGGAGGCCTGGGGCCCAGGTCTCCGCGAGGCCGGCGGGTCAGGCGTTCGCGCGGGCGGCCATCCGCGCCTTGCGCGCGGCCAGCTTCTCGTCGAACTTGACCGCCTCGCTGTCCAGTCCACCCATGTAGAGCCCCAGCTCTTCCTGCGCCTTCAGCCCGTCCGGGCCGAGCCCGTCGATGTTCAGGACCTTCAGGTAGCGCAGCACGGGCTGGATCACGTCGTCGTGATGGATCCGCAGGTTGTAGATCTCGCCGATCGCCATCTGTGCTGCGGCCCGCTCGAAGCCGGGCATGCCATGACCGGGCATCCGGAAATTGACCACGACGTCACGCACGGCCTGCATCGTCAGATCCGGGGCGAGCTCGAAGGCCGCACCGAGCAGGTTGCGGTAGAAGACCATGTGCAGGTTCTCGTCGGTGGCGATCCGGGCCAGCATGCGGTCGCAGACCGGGTCGCCCGACTGGTGGCCGGTGTTGCGGTGCGAGACGCGGGTCGCGAGTTCCTGGAAGGCGACGTACGCCACGGAGTGCAGCATCGAGTGCCGGTTGTCGGACTCGAATCCCTCCGCCATGTGCGCCATGCGGAACTGTTCCAGCTTGTCCGGGTCGACGGCGCGCGAGGTGAGCAGGTAGTCGCGCATCACGATGCCGTGCCGGCCCTCCTCCGCGGTCCAGCGGTGCACCCAGGTGCCCCAGGCGCCGTCACGGCCGAACAGGGAGGCGATCTCGTGGTGGTAGCTGGGGAGGTTGTCCTCGGTCAGCAGGTTCACGACCAGTGCGATCTTGCCGATGTCGGTGACCTTGGACTGGTCGGCCTGCCACGCCTCACCGTCCTCGAAGATGCCGGGGAAATTCCGGCCGTCCGAGAAGGGGACGTACTCGTGGGGCATCCAGTCCTTGGCGACCTTGAGATGGCGGTTGAGCTCCTTCTCCACCACTTCTTCCAGGGCGTACAGCAGTTGGGCGTCGGTCCACGCCTTTGATGAACTGCCGAGGTGGGGAGAGGTGATCGTCACGGGGGCTCCTGGGGACGGGAGAAGTACCTACGGTCTCGTAGGTTACGAGACCGTAGGTTAAAGGCGGAGTAAGGTCCCCGCCAACCCCGCCCCCGCGAAGTCCGATTACGTACTGTTATGTCTGCAGGTCACGCAGGCGCACGGAGAGACAGGTCACGCACCCTTCCAGTTTCTCGAACTCACTGATATCGACTGATACAGGGTGATATCCGAACCCGGCGAACAAATCCGCGGTCTTCGGCGCGCTCGCGGCCATCAGTAGATTCCCGCCGCCGAGCAGCACCACGTGCGAGCCCGCCTCCTCCGGAACCGGCAGGAAACGGTCGAAGAGCGACGGCTCGTCAACCAGGGGTGGATACCCGACGACCGTGCCGTCCGGCAGCGCCGTCACTGCGGACTTCAGATGCAGCACCTTGGTCAGTGGCACGGCTGCGACACGGGCGCCCAGCGGCTCGAACGCGGATCTGAGCTGCCGCACCCCTTCCGCGTTCGTCCGGCCGCCGCGCCCGACAAGGACCGTGTCGCCGATCTTCAGGACGTCTCCGCCGTCCAGCGTGCCCGGCTTCCGTACCCGGTTCACCGAGCAGCCGAGCCCGGCCAGTGCCTCCTCCACGGCCGCCGTCTCGCCCCGGCGGGACTCCGCGCCGGACCGGGCGATGAGGGCCACGTTCCGGAACATCACGACGGTGTCCTCGACGAACACGCTGTCCGGGTATCCGTCCGCCGGCTCCACCTCGACCGTCTCCCATCCGTACTCGCCGAGGACGGCGACATACCGCTCCCACTGCTCGATGGCGAGGCGGACATCGACGGGGGTGCGCTCGACATGGGTGACGAGACCCTCGGCGAGACGTGGGTCGGGACGGCGGACCAGAGCTTTTCTGCTGGGCACGAGTAGTTCCCTCCATAGGGTTTCGGGGTGGAGTGCGGGTCGGCCACCTCGGCCACGTCTTCGACGGCGTACCGCGATTCCTGGACCGGTGGAGCCAGTGTCCGCATTCGCTCCAACGATCTCCGGTAGCGGCGCAGTTGCATATCGGCATCGAGCGGCATCGGGCCGTGCGAGGTCGAGCTGCGCCGTGTCGAGCCGAGGCACTGCGGCGCCGGACCCGGGACATGCTGCTCCGGGTCCGCCGACGGTTCGATGCCCTGCGGATACCTCTGCGAACAGCATCCGTCAGCATCCGTCCCATGGATCGGCCGAGAAGTCCGAGGAATGTCGCGAGCGCCGCAGCGGGAGCATGTGGCTGCTCGCCGCCGTGGTCGACCCGGAGGGCAGGGGACTGGCATCTCCCTCCGGCACCGACTCCGGCCGGCGCCTGAAGGAGCCGGGCCCACTCCACCGGTGGCCCCGGCCGGCGCCTTTCCCTCACATCTGCCACGGCTCAGAGCTCCGGCGTCACCGCCTCGGCCGTGGTGTCACGCAGTTCGCCGTCCAGCAGCAGCCAGCGCGTGATGCCGAGCGATTTCAGGAACGGCACATCGTGGCTCGCCACGATCAGCGCTCCCTCGTACGACTCCAGAGCCGCCGTCAGCCGACGTACGCTTGCCATGTCCAGATTGTTCGTCGGCTCGTCCAGCATCAGCAGCTGCGGTGCCGGTTCGGCCAGCAGCAGCGCCGCCAGTGCCGCACGGAAGCGTTCCCCGCCCGACAGCGTCCCCACGGGCCGTTCCGCCCGGCCCCCCTTGAACAGAAAGTGCGCCAGCCTCGCCCTGATCCGGTTGTACGTGGCATTCGGTGCGAATCGCGCCACGTTCTCCACCACGCTCAGTCCGTCGTCGAGCACATCCAGACGCTGAGGCAGAAAGCCCAGCGGCAATTGGGGTGTGGCCTCGCCGGATACCGGTGCCAGCTGACCGGCAATGGTCCGCAACAGTGTCGTCTTGCCCGCGCCGTTGCGGCCCACCAACGCGATCCGCTCGGGGCCCCGCAACTCGAACCAGCCGCTCACCCGCGCTCCGTAAGCGAGTTCCAGATCGCGCAGTACGAGCACACCCTGGCCCGGATGCACCTTGGTGTGCGGCAGCTCGACCCTGATCTCGTCGTCGTCCCGCACCGCCTCGACGGCGTCGTCGAGGCGCTCCTTCGCCTCCGCCAGCTTCCCGGCGTGCATCAGGCGATGCTTGCCGGCCGACTCCTGGGCGGCCCGCTTGCGGTTGCCCATGACGATCTTCGGCTCGCGCTTGTTGTCCGACATCTTCTGTCCGTAGCGCTTCCGCCGGGCCAACTTGACCTGTGCGTCGGCCAGTTCACGCTTCTGGCGCTGCACATCGGCCTCCGCTACCCGCACCATGCGCTCGGCCGCCTCCTGCTCGACGGCGAGCGCCTCCTCGTATTCCGAGAGATTCCCGCCGTACCAGGTGACCGATCCGTCCCGCAGATCCGCGATCTGGTCGACCCGCTCCAGGAGTTCACGGTCATGGCTGACGACGACCAGGACACCCGCCCATGCGCCGATCGCCTCGTACAGCCGCCTGCGCGCGTACAGGTCCAGATTGTTCGTGGGTTCGTCGAGCAGCAGCACCCCGGGGCGGGCCAGCAGCAGCGCGGCCAGGCGCAGCAGCACGCACTCGCCGCCCGACATCTCGCCGATCGTGCGGTCGAGCCCGATGTGGCCGAGGCCGAGCTGATCGAGCGTCGCGCGGGCGCGCTCCTCCACGTCCCAGTCGTCGCCGACGGCAGCGAACTGCTCCTCGCGGACGTCACCCGCCTCGATGGCGTGCAGAGCGGCCCGGGTGCCGGCGATTCCCAGGGCCGCATCGACCCGCAGTGCCGTGTCCAGAACCAGATTCTGCGGCAGATACCCGATCTCGCCCCGGGTCCGGATGTGGCCCTCGGTGGGGGTGAGTTCACCTGCGATCAGCCGCAACAGGGTTGACTTTCCACAGCCGTTGAGGCCGATGAGGCCGGTCCTGCCGGGGCCCACGGTCAGCTGGAAGTCGTCGAAGACGTCACTGCCGTCGGGCCAGGCGAAGGAGAGCGACGAACAGGCGATATGAGTCATGGGGGTAGACATACGGATCTCCCGGTTGCGAGGAAGGACAGGGGGCAACGGGTGAGACACCGGTCACGGGCGTTCCACGGACATGGCCGAGGAGGAGTCCCGGTTGCGGAGGACGGCTCGAAGAGCTGAGGTCACACTCGGGCGCGCAGACATGACAGACATGAACGGGCATGCACTGTCCGGACACGGCGCGCAACACGGTGTCTCACGACCTCAGACGAGCAACGTCCTTCTCCGATCCGACGACAACAAGGACGTCACGAACGCTACGACTGGACCTCGCGCCCCGGCAAACGATTTACGTTGATCCCGGTCGCGCCGGTGCGTGCGGCGGATCGGGGCCGCGCAATGACAAGTCGCTGGACGGGCAGAGCCCTGAGGATGCTCATGGTGTTCTGCGCCGGCGCGGTGCTGACCGGCTGCTTCGGACCGCAGCCACCGAGGTTCGGGGACGGGGTGTCCGTCCCCTCCGAGCAGCGGCGCATTCCGCTGACCGTCCCGCCGGGGCCGGATGCCGGTTCACCGCCTGGGACGTCCACCGCGGGACACGGCAGTGGAGCCGCCGGATCCCGGGGGCGTACCGGGTGCTGACCCCGTGCGGCGCCGACGCGCTGGGCGGCCGCGAAACCGCCCCCGGGCTGTGCGAGCCGTTGGTCATCGGCAAGGACCGGGTCGGCACCCTGGACGAGGAGACGCACCGCCCGGAGTGGATCCCCGGTCTGCGTCCTCCGGCCCGGACCGTCGACCGGGTCGCCCGGTTCAGCTGTCGGACCTTCCTGGTCACCGCACCGGCCAGGAGGAGTTGCCGGGCGACGGTTCTGGCGGCCGCTTCGCCGGGAGACGAACACAAGGGGTGGCGTTACGACTTCGTCCGGGACCAGCCGCAGGCGGCACGCGATCCGCACACCGGGTGCCGCTGGAACCCCAGCCTGCCCCTGAACACCGCCTACGACCTGGTGCTGCCCGAGCGGGGCGGCGCCCTGTCCTCGACCCGTACTTCGGCCCGGAGCACAGCCCCCGGCGGCTCGCCGAGGGGGCGTACGTGGTCGCGGCGGACGGCAGGGGCTCCCCGGACCTGATCCGCGCCCCCGGCAGCCCCGACCGCCCACTCGACGCCGGCGTGGTCGACCGGAAGCGGACCGAGGCGCTGGGGCCAGGGGCCCGGCAGGTGGTGGAGGGCCTCTTCCAGGCCGGGCGGAAACTACTGCTGGTCGGCTACGACGGCGCGGTGCGCCGACGCTGGACGTCGGACTGCATTGCCTTCCCCGCTGCGAAGTCCGCCGCGGTGATGTACTGCGACGGTCGGAACCTGCTGGAGGTCACAGCGGTGAAGACGGAGTGACCGGGCTCAGCACGCTCCGCCGAGCAGGTCCGTCAGACTCCGGTCGAGATCCAGAAAGCGGTGCTCCTGCCCCGACGGGACCAGCTCCTCGGCGCGCCTGAGGAAGCGACGCAGTTCCGCCGTGCGGACATGCACCATGGCGATGCCCTCGGTGGCATGGAACTCCAGGACCGTACGGTCGTAGCCGAACGGCCTGATCCGTACGTCCCCGACCCCGGCCGGTCCTTCCATTCCTGCCGCCAGCAGTTCGCGGGAGAACTCCCAGGACACCTCGGTGCCCTCCAGGGTTGCCGGGGCAGGGAAGGCCATGCGCACGGCGAACGGATCCTTGCGGTCGTACTGCAGAGTGGCGGGAAGGGTCTCCATCCGCGGCGCGGATGCGACCATGCGGGCCTGCACGGACTGCTCGATAACGCTGGACAAGACCTGCTCCCTCTTGCGGCCAGATGAACGGTTCCCGGCACTGACAGAGACGACGGAACTCCCTGATCCGTGCACGGGCGAGGGGGTGAGCTGCGTCACCGCACCGCACCCCCTTCGATGCACGTGCCCGCGTGGCGGCGGCGCACTCTGGACGGCGTACTGCCCGTGGGTTAGCTTCCTGCGCCATGAGGCCCAAGGGGAAGACGACACGACTGATGGCATGGGGACTGTGCGGGGCGGCGCTGACCGCGGCACTGGTCACACCGGCAGCGCAGGCAGCGCCGGGGCAGCGGCACGGACCCGGCGACCGGACGGGCTGGACACTCACGCAGACGGGAACCGACGCACGCTTCCGCGGCCTCGCTGCCGTCAGCCGCCGCACCGCCTGGGCCGCGGGCTCGAAGGGCACGGTGCTGCGCACTTCCGACGGCGGCCGTCACTGGCACGACGTGTCGCCGACGGGAGCGGCGGAGGCGGCACTGGAATTCCGTGACATCGAGGCGTTCGACGCGCGGCGTGCGGTGGCGCTGGCCATCGGTGAGGGCGAGGCGTCGCGGGTGTTCCGTACGGACGACGGTGGAGCGACCTGGACCGAGTCCTTCCGCAATACCGATGCCCGTGCCTTCTACGACTGCCTCACCTTCTTCGACAGCCGCCACGGGCTCGCCATGAGCGATCCCGTCGACGGCAGGTACCGGATCCTGTCCACCGCGGACGGTGGCCGCAGCTGGAACGTACTGCCCACAGCGGGGATGCCGGCCGCCCAGGCGGGCGAGGCGGCCTTCGCCGCCAGCGGCCAGTGCCTGGTCAGCTCGGGGCCGAAGGACGTCTGGCTGGCGACCGGCGGGGCGGCCACCGCACGGGTGCTGCACTCCGCCGACCGGGGGCTCACCTGGACGGCCACCGAATCGACGATCCCGGCCGGGGACCCGGCCCGCGGTGTCTTCGGTCTCGCCTTCCGCGACCGTACGCACGGCATTGCCGTCGGCGGCGACTACCGCGCCGGCCAGGCCTCTGCGGACGCCGCGGCCGTCACGGGCGACGGAGGCCGGACCTGGCAACGGTCCACCACCCCGCCGACCGCCTACCGTTCCGGCGTGGCCTGGGTCCCGCGCAGCCGCTCCACGGCACTCGCCGTCGGACCGACCGGGACGGACCTGACGACGGACGGCGGCCGCACCTGGCACACCGTCGACACTGGTTCGTACGACACCGTGGACTGCACGCAGGACGGCGGCTGCTGGGCGGCGGGGGAGAAGGGACGGATCGCCCGGATGAACTAGGGCGTGTGTCGGAAGTCCCGCCGTCAGCGCGAAGGGTGGGCCCGGCGGCGTCCGGCACGCATGCACGCTCGCTGCGAACGGGGTCTCCCCTGCTCGAGCGAAGCCGAGAGCGTGGGGAAGACCGACGACAACGCGGCAGATGTGCGTGCCGGGCCCCGCGGGCCCGGCAGGGTCCGAACGAGAGGCCTTACGGCAACTGCTGCCGGTACGGGGCGAGTTCGTCCGACGTCTTCGTCGCGATGAACTCCATGATCCGGTAGGCGCACACGCCCTCGGCCGCGAAGGGGTCGGCCGCCGTGATCTTCTCGATCCGCGTGCGGTCGTCCCCGACGGCGAGGATCACCCCGCCGTCGCGCGGGTTCTTGCGCCCGGACGCGATGAAGACCCCCGCCGCGTACTGCGTGTCCAGCCAGGCGACATGCGCCTCCATGAGCGCGTCGACGCGCTCGACGGGGGCGGTGTAGGTCAACTCGAGTACGAACATGGCTCTCACCCTACCGAGGCCTCATCGAGGCAGGTGCGGACGGGACTTCTAAGCTGGAAGGCACTATGACGACGCTCCGCACGCCGGCCGACGCAGCCGAAGCCCGCGCCATCCAGGACACCCTCCGCGCCCGCGTGGTGCTGGACGAGCCGGGACCGCCGCCCGGCACCGGACGGGTGACGGGTGTGGACGTCGCCTACGACGACGAGCGCGACCTCGTCGTGGCGGCGGCGGTCGTGCTCGACGCGGCCACCCTCGATCTCGTCGCCGAGGCCACCGCCACCGGCCGGGTGACCTTCCCGTACATCCCGGGGCTGCTCGCCTTCCGGGAGATACCGACGGTGTTGGCCGCGCTGGAATCCCTCCCGGTCGACCCCGGCCTCGTCGTCTGCGACGGCTACGGCAGGGCGCACCCGCGCCGGTTCGGGCTCGCCAGCCACCTCGGCGTCCTCACCGGACTGCCGGTCATCGGCGTCGCCAAGAACCCGTTCACCTTCACGTACGAACAGCCGGGCCCCCGGCGCGGCGACTTCTCCCCCCTCGTCGACGGGGACGAGGAAGTGGGCAGGGCGCTGCGCACCCAGGACGGCACCAAGCCGGTGTACGTGTCCGTCGGCCACCGGACCGGTCTGGACAACGCCTGCGCGCACACACTCCTGCTGGCCAGGGACTTCCGTCAGCCGGAGACGACCCGTAGGGCCGACGCGCTCTGCAGGCGGGTCCTCCGGGAGGCGACCGTCTGAGCGTCCGACGGCGCCCGCGTCCGAGTATCTGAGTAGGTGTACGGATACCACGTGCCGATCATGAACGGCACGCTGGTGCGTATGACCGATCATCGAACGTCCACACGTGCCGGAACCGTCTACGTCGCCCAGCGGCGCGTCGCCATAGGGATGACTCTCGGGGTTCTTGCCGGAGTCGTCTGGACCGTCTCGATGATCTGCACGCTCGTGTCCTGGATTTTCTGACGCCGGGACGGCCCGCGGATGCGGCCGTCCCGGCGTGAATCCGCTCAGCGCGTCGCCGCGACCCGGAAGCGCAGCCCGGCGCCGCGCAGCCGCTCCAGCAGTGCGTCGCCCATCGCGACGGCAGTCGTGACCTGCCCGGATGTCGGCGGGAGTTCGTCCAGGGCGAGGCAGAGGGCGGACTGGGCGAGCATCTTCGCCGTCTCGTCGTAGCCGGGGTCGCCGCCGGAGACCTCCGTGAACACCCGGCGCCCGCCGCCTTCCCCGACGAACCGGACCGTGAACCAGCTCCGCTTCCGGCGCTCCGCGTCCGGGCCCTCACCGGGCTCGTACCGGTCCGTCAGCCAGCTGCGCGCGGCGGGCACCTGCGCGGCGCCCACGAGGGCGCCGATCGCGGCCGTGCCGCCCAGCGCCATCGGCAGCGTCTTCACCGAGGCGAAGTGGCGGTAGCGGAAGTCGGGGCCGTACCGCGCGAGCGCCCGCGCGGAGCGCTCGATGACCTGCGGGTCCAGTGTCGGCAGGGGCAGTGCCCAGGTGCCGGTCTCGGCGCTGAAGTGCGGGGTGCCGAAGCGGGCGCGGGCGCGGCGTCCGACCAGGCGCGGTTCGTGCAGCCGTCGCTCCTGCGCGGCGCGCAGCATCTGCGGGCCGCGGCCCATGGCGGTGAGAGCCGAGGCGAACGTGCCGCCGGAGAAGACGGCGTTGCTTCGGACGAACCCGTCGATGGTCAGCGGCACGTCCTGCGGCAGCTGCTGGACGGTGAAGTAGACGCCGAGGTCGTGCGGTACGGAGTCGAAGCCGCAGGCGTGCACGAGCCGCGCCCCGGTCTCGCGGGCCCGCGCATCGTGCTCCAGAAACATCCGGTCGACGAACTCGGCCTCGCCGGTCAGGTCCGTGTAGTCCGTCCCCGCCTCCGCGCAGGCGGCGACCAGCTGCTCGCCGTACCAGACGTAGGGGCCCACGGTGGTGGCCACCACGTGGGTCGATTCGGCGAGTGCGCGCAGTGAACCGGGGTCGTCGGCGTCGGCGTGCAGCAGCGGAAGGTCCGCGCAGCGCGGATCGACGGCGGCCAGGCGCTCGCGCAGCTTCTGCAGCTTGGCCGGGCTGCGGCCGGCCAGCGCCCAGCGGCAGCCGTCGGGTGCGTGGGCGGCGAGATATTCGGCGGTGAGGGCACCCACGAAGCCGGTGGCGCCGAAGAGGACTATGTCATAGGGGCGTTGTGCCCCGTTCTGCCTGTTCACGAGTGTCTCCGCAGGGGCCGGCGCCGATGTAGCAGGCAGAGGTTAGCGGAGGGGTTCGTGGCGGTGCGCAGTCGGGCGGCGTTCGTGGGGGAGGATCCTCGAGAAAGAACCAAGACCGACCGGCAATCGGGGGGCGGCGTCACGGGGCTCGGGCACGCACCTCGCGGCGGCGTCGTCGTCAATCACCATGGCTCCTTCCCCAAGCTCTCGGCTTCGCTCGAGCAGGGGAGACCTCATCCGGCTCAATCCTCCGCCTTGCGATCCAAGCACCCCGGCCCCGCTTCTTCACCCACCCCCCAATTGCCGGTCGGTCTAAGCGCTTGCTCAGCCAAAAGGGTTGTGCGGAGCGCGGAGCATTCTTAGCATCGTCGCTGTTACATCAGTTGTGTCACACCGCTGGGGGTTCGATGGCAACGACAGAGCACGGCCCGCTCGCGGGTGTGCGCGTGGTCGAGCTGGCGGGTATCGGACCCGGCCCGTTCGCCGCGATGCTGCTGGCCGACCTCGGCGCCGACGTCGTCAGGGTCGACCGGCCCGGCGGCGCGGGGCTCGGCATCGACCCCGCGTACGACCTCACCAACCGCAACAAACGCTCGGTGCTCGTCGACCTCAAGGCCGAGGACGGCCCGGGCCGCGTCCTGGACCTGGTCGAACGCGCCGACATCCTCATCGAGGGCTACCGGCCGGGCGTCGCCGAGCGCCTGGGCGTCGGCCCCGACGCCTGCCTGGCCCGCAACCCGCGGATCGTGTACGGGCGGATGACCGGCTGGGGCCAGGACGGACCGCTCGCCGAACGGGCCGGGCACGACATCGCGTACATCGCCGTCACCGGCACCCTCTCCATGATCGGCAAGCCCGGCGAGCCGCCCACCGTCCCCGCCAATCTGGTCGGCGACTACGCGGGCGGTTCGCTCTACCTCGTCGTCGGCGTCCTCGCCGCCCTCCAGCACGCCCGGACCCCCGGCGGCGCGGGTCAGGTCGTGGACGCGGCGATCGTCGACGGCGCCGCCCATCTCGCAACGATGATCCACGGGATGCTGGCGGCCGGCGGCTGGCAGGACCGGCGCGGCTCCAACCTCCTGGACGGCGGCTGCCCGTTCTACGGGTCGTACGAGACCTCCGACGGCCAGTACATGGCGGTCGGCCCGCTGGAGCAGCAGTTCTACGACGAGTTCATCAAGCTCCTCGGCATCGAGGACCGAGCCCCGGACCGCGGCGATTTCACCCGCTGGGACGAGCTGCGCACGGTCGTCGCCGACCGGTTCAAGACCCGGACACGCGCGGAGTGGACCGAGGTCTTCGAAGCCACGGACGCCTGCGTGGCCCCGGTCCTCTCGCTCCGCGAGGCCCCGCACCACCCGCACCTCGCTGCCCGCTCCACCTTCGTCGAGCACGCCGACCTCGTCCAGCCCGCCCCCGCACCCCGCTTCTCCGCCACCCCGGTCTCCGTGCGCAGCGGACCCGCGCAGCCCGGCGCGGACACCGAGGGCGTCGCCCGGGACTGGGACGTACCGAGCATCCACCGGACCGGGAAGGACACCACCGCCTGATGGAACTCTCCCTGCCGCTGAACTACGCGGGTGACCCGCGCGAGGCCTGCGACCAGGTCGCAGCGCTGGAGTCCGCCGGACTCGACGCCGTCCGGGTCGCGGAGGCGTACGGCTTCGACCCGCCCACCCGCATGGGCTGTCCGGCGGCGCGTACCGAACGTATGAAGATCGGTGCGGCGATGCTCAACGTCATCCCGGTCGGTCCCGACCCGGCCCGGCTGATCTCCACCGTCAAGAACTGGCTCTAGGGGGCCCGCAGTGCAGCGGCAGATCTTCACCGAGGAGCACGACGCGTTCCGCGAGACCGTCCGGACCTTCCTCACCAAGGAAGTCCTCCCGCACTACGAGCAGTGGGAGAAGGACGGCATCGTCTCGCGCGAGGCCTGGCTCGCGGCAGGCCGGCAAGGGCTGCTCGGCCTCGCCGTCCCCGAGGAGTACGGGGGCGGCGGCACCACCGACTTCCGCTACAGCGCCGTCCTCGCCGAGGAATTCACCCGGGCCGGCGCCCCGGGGCTCGCGCTCGGCCTGCACAACGACATCATCGGTCCCTACCTCACCGGCCTCGCCACCGAGGAACAGAAGCGGCGCTGGCTGCCCGGCTTCTGCAGCGGCGAGATCATCACCGCCATCGCGATGACCGAACCCGGCGCCGGTTCCGACCTCCAGGGCATCCGCACCACCGCCGAGGACAAGGGCGACCACTGGCTGCTCAACGGCTCCAAGACGTTCATCTCCAACGGCATCCTCGCCGACCTGGTGATCGTCGTCGCGAAGACCACCGCGGAGGGTGGCGCGAAGGGGCTCTCGCTGATCGTCGTCGAACGCGGTGCGGAGGGCTTCGAGCGGGGCCGCAACCTCGACAAGATCGGCCAGAAGTCCCAGGACACGGCCGAGCTGTTCTTCAACGACGTCCGCGTCCCCAAGGAGAACCTGCTCGGAGAACGCGACGGCGCGTTCGTCCACCTGATGACCAACCTGGCGCAGGAGCGGATGGGCATAGCGGTCGCCGGCATCGCCGCCGCCGAGTACCTCCTGGAGATCACCACCCAGTACGTCAAGGAGCGCGAGGCCTTCGGGCGGCCGCTCTCCAAGCTCCAGCACATCCGCTTCGAGATCGCCGAGATGGCCACCGAGTGCGCCGTCACCCGGGCCTTCCTCGACCGGTGCATCGTCGACCACTCGGACGGGAAGCTCGACGCCGTGCACGCGTCGATGGCCAAGTGGTGGGCCACCGAACTGCAGAAGCGCGTCGCCGACCGCTGCCTCCAGCTCCACGGCGGATACGGCTACATGACGGAATACCGGGTCGCCAAGGCGTTCACCGACGGCCGCATCCAGACCATCTACGGCGGCACGACCGAGATCATGAAGGAGATCATCGGCCGCTCGCTGCTCGCCTGACCCCCGACGCCCGATCACCCTCGAAAGGCTGCTGTCTTGAGTACCGAAGCATTTGTCTACGACGCGATCCGCACCCCGCGCGGCCGCGGCAAGGCCAATGGCGCCCTGCACGGCACCAAGCCGATCGACCTCGTCGTCGGCCTCATCCACGAAATGCGCAACCGCTTCCCGGGCCTGGACCCGGCCGCCATCGACGACATCGTCCTCGGCGTGGTCAGCCCGCTCGGCGACCAGGGCTCCGACATCGCCCGGATCGCCGCCATCGCCGCCGGACTCCCGGACACGGTGGCGGGCGTCCAGGAGAACCGGTTCTGTGCCTCCGGTCTGGAAGCCGTCAACCTGGCTGCCGCGAAGATCCGTTCGGGCTGGGAGGACCTGATCCTCGCAGGCGGTGTCGAATCGATGTCCCGGGTGCCGATGGGCTCCGACGGCGGCGCCTGGGCGATGGACCCGATGACCAACTACGAGACCGGCTTCGCCCCGCAGGGCGTCGGCGCCGACCTCATCGCCACCATCGAGGGCTTCTCGCGCCGCGACGTCGACGAGTTCGCCGCGCTCTCCCAGGAGCGGGCCGCCGATGCGTGGAAGGACGGCCGGTTCGCACGCTCCGTCGTCCCGGTCAAGGACCGCAACGGCCTCGTCGTCCTCGACCACGACGAGCACATGCGCCCCGGTACCACCGCCGACTCGCTGGCCGCGCTCAAGCCCTCGTTCGCCACCATCGGCGAGCTGGGCGGCTTCGACGCCGTGGCACTGCAGAAGTACCACTGGGTCGAGAAGATCGACCACGTCCACCACGCGGGCAACTCCTCCGGCATCGTGGACGGCGCCGCGCTCGTCGCCATCGGCAACAAGGAGACCGGCGAGCGGTACGGACTCACGCCGCGCGCCCGGATCGTCTCCGCCGCGGTCTCCGGCTCCGAGCCGACCATCATGCTGACCAGCCCCGCGCCCGCCACCCGCAAGGCCCTCGCCAAGGCCGGGCTCACCATCGACGACATCGATCTCGTCGAGATCAACGAGGCGTTCGCCGGTGTCGTGCTCCGCTTCGCCCGGGACATGGGGCTCTCCCTCGACAAGATCAACGTCAACGGCGGCGCCATCGCGCTCGGCCACCCGCTCGGCGCCACCGGCGCGATGATTCTCGGCACCCTCATCGACGAACTGGAGCGCCAGGACAAGCGGTACGGCCTCGCCACCCTCTGCGTCGGCGGTGGCATGGGCGTCGCCACCGTCATCGAGCGTCTCTGACCGTCCCCGGCCACCCCTTGCTTACGGAGAACACCGCAATGACCGAGAGCACGACCATCTGCTGGGAACAGGACGAGACCGGCGTCGTCACCCTCGTACTCGACGACCCCAACCAGTCCGCCAACACGATGAACCAGGCCTTCAAGGACTCCATCGCGGCCGTCGCCGACCGCGCGGAAGCCGAGAAGGACTCCATCCGCGGCATCATCTACACCTCCGCCAAGAAGACCTTCTTCGCGGGCGGCGACCTCAAAGACATGATCAAGGTCGGTCCGGAGAACGCCCAGGACGCCTTCGACGTCGGCACCGCCATCAAGAACTCGCTGCGCCGCATCGAGACCCTCGGCATCCCCGTCGTCGCCGCCATCAACGGCGCGGCCCTCGGCGGTGGCTACGAGATCGCGCTCGCCTCCCACCACCGCATCGCCCTCGACACGCCCGGCTCCCGCATCGGCCTGCCCGAGGTCACCCTCGGCCTGCTGCCCGCGGGCGGCGGTGTCACCCGCACCGTACGCCTCATGGGCGTCGCCGACGCGCTGCTGAAGGTCCTCCTCCAGGGCACCCAGTACACCCCGAAGCGCGCCCTGGAGAACGGCCTCGTCCACGAGGTGGCGGCCACGCCCGAGGAGATGCTCGACAAGGCCCGCGCCTTCATCGACGCCAACCCCGAGTCCCAGCAGCCCTGGGACGTCAAGGGCTACAGGATCCCCGGCGGCACCCCGTCGAACCCGAAGTTCGCGGCCAACCTGCCCGCCTTCCCGGCCAACCTGAAGAAGCAGCTCGCGGGCGCCCCCATGCCGGCGCCCCGCAACATCCTGGCCGCCGCCGTCGAGGGCTCCCAGGTCGACTTCGAGACCGCGCTGACCATCGAGGCCCGGTACTTCACCGAGCTCGTCACCGGCCAGATCTCGAAGAACATGATCCAGGCGTTCTTCTTCGACCTCCAGGCAGTCAACTCCGGCGCCAACCGCCCCAAGGGCATCGAGGAGCGCCAGGTCAGGAAGGTCGCCGTCCTCGGCGCCGGGATGATGGGCGCAGGCATCGCGTACTCCTGCGCGCGCGCCGGCATCGAGGTCGTCCTCAAGGACGTCTCCACCGAGGCGGCCGCCAAGGGCAAGGCGTACAGCGAGAGGCTGCTCGCCAAGGCGCTCTCCCGGGGCCGCACGACCGAGGCGAAGCGCGACGAGCTGCTGGCCCGCATCACCCCGACCGGCGACCCGGCCGATCTGGCGGGCTGCGACGCCGTCATCGAGGCGGTCTTCGAGGACACCGCGCTCAAGCACAAGGTGTTCCAGGAGATCCAGGACATCATCGAGCCCGACGCGCTGCTCTGCTCCAACACCTCGACCCTGCCGATCACCGTCCTCGCCAAGGGGGTGACGCGCCCCTCCGACTTCATCGGCCTGCACTTCTTCTCGCCCGTCGACAAGATGCCGCTGGTCGAGATCATCAAGGGCGAGCAGACCGGCGACGAGGCCCTGGCGCGCGCCTTCGACCTGGTCCGCCGGATCCGGAAGACGCCGATCGTCGTCAACGACTCGCGCGGCTTCTTCACCTCGCGGGTCATCGGTCAGTTCATCAACGAGGGCGTCGCCATGGTCGGCGAGGGCGTCGAGCCCGCGTCGGTCGAGCAGGCAGCGGCGCAGTCCGGCTACCCGGCCAAGGTCCTCTCGCTGATGGACGAGCTGACGCTGACCCTGCCGCGCAAGATCCGCAACGAGACGAAGCGCGCGGTCGAGGAGGCGGGCGGCACCTGGGCCGGGCACCCTGCGGACGAGGTCATCGACCGGATGGTCGACGAGTTCGGTCGTACCGGCCGGAGCGGTGGCGCGGGGTTCTACGAGTACGACGAGGACGGCAAGAGGGCCCGGTTGTGGCCGGGGCTGCGCGAGCACTTCACGAAGGCGGGCACCGACATCCCCTTCATCGACATGAAGGAGCGGATGCTCTTCTCCGAGGCCCTGGACAGCGTCCGCTGCCTGGAGGAGAACGTCCTCATCTCGGTCGCCGACGCCAACATCGGCTCCATCATGGGCATCGGCTTCCCGCCGTGGACGGGAGGCGTGCTCCAGTACATCAACGGGTACGAGGGCGGCCTGCCCGGCTTCGTGGCGCGCGCCCGGGAACTCGCCGAGAAGTACGGCGACCGGTTCCTGCCGCCCGCGCTGCTGCTGGAGAAGGCCGAGAAGGGCGAGACCTTCCACGACTGACCGGCGGCCCGGCGGGCCACGTGCGGCCGGAGGCTGCGGCATCCGCACCCTTCGGCCGGAAAATGCCGGGTGGACGGCGGGACACCCTGTTAGCGTCGGTGCCATGAAGCGCGCTGCTGCCATGACGACGACGCCGGAGAGTGTCCCGGCGCGCTGACAGATGTCTCAGTCCGAAGCCCCGGGGCGAGTGCCCCGGGGCTTCGGCTTGCGGCCACTCGCCCGATGACCGCGAGGAGACCGCCATGCACGACCACCGCAAGCTCGGCCGCGAACTGGCCCTGTTCGACACCGATCCGCTGATCGGCGCGGGACTTCCGTACTGGCTGCCCGACGGCGCAACCGTGCGGCACACCCTGGAGGAGTACATCCGCACCGCTGAGCGGCGGGCCGGCTACCGGCATGTGTACTCGCCGGTGCTGGGCAAGCGGGAACTGTACGAGATCTCCGGGCACTGGTCGCACTACAGCGACGACATGTTCCCGCCGATGGACCTGGGATCGGAGCAGGTCGTCCTGCGGCCGAGTCTCTGCCCCCACCACGCGGTGATCTACCGCTCCCGCTCGCACAGCTACCGCGAGCTCCCGCTGCGCATGGCCGAACTGGGCGGCATGTACCGCTCCGAACTGTCCGGCGTGCTCGGCGGGCTGACCCGCGTCCGGGCCATCCAGCTGAACGACGCGCACATCTTCTGCACCCTGGACCAGGTCGCCGACGAGGCGCGGGCCGCCCTGGAGATGATCCGCAGTGCCTACGAGGCGCTGGGCATCCGTCCGGCCCGCTACCGGCTCTCCCTCCCCGGCCCCGGCGGCAAGTACGTGGCCGCCCCCGAGAAGTGGCAGCGGTCCACCGCCCTGCTCACCGAGGTACTCGACCGCTCCGGCCTGCCGTACGACTCGGCGGAGGGCGAGGCCGCGTTCTACGGCCCGAAGATCGACGTCCAGGTCACCGATGGTGCGGGCAGGGAATCCACCCTGTCCACCGTCCAGGTCGACTTCCACCAGCCCGAGCAGTTCGACCTGCACTACATCGGCGCGGACGGCGCGAAACACCGGCCGGTCATGATCCACCGCAGCATCATCGGCAGCGTGGAGCGGGCCGTCGCCCACCTCATCGAACAGCACGGCGGCGCCTTCCCCGCCTGGCTCGCCCCGACCCAGCTGGCGATCCTCCCGGTCTCCGCGGCGGAACTGCCGAACGCCGTCGCGCTGGCGGCGCGCTGCACCGAGCGCGGGCTGCGGGCCGAGATCGCCGGGCCGGAACGCGGCACCCTGGGCGCCCGCATCCGGGAGGACCGCCTGGTGCCGTACCAAGCGGTCATCGGAGCCAAGGAAGCCGTCGACGACCACGTCGCCGTACGACTGCGCGACGGACGCCGCCTCGACCCGCAACCCGCCGACGCCTTCCTCGAACGGATCGGCGCGCTCATCGACGACCACAGCACCGAGCTGTGGGACGACGCCGCATAACGGACCGCCCACCGGCAGTGAGCCCCGTCGCCGGCGGGGCTCACTCCGCCTTGAACGCCGCCCGCAGCTCTTCCTTGAGCGACCGCTGGAACGCGGTCACCAACGCCTGCAGCACCATCGGCTGCATATGGGCCGACAGCGACTTCATCGCCGCCACATGCTCCGGGTCCGACTCCCGCTCCCGGTACGGATTCCACACCTCGTCCCGGAACAGCCGCGTCAGCTCCTGCGCGGCGGAACGGGTGTGCTCCAGCAGAACCGTGCGGGCCGCGAGGATCGTCTCGTGCGCGATCGGGACGTCGAGCAGCTCGACGCCGAGACGCAGCAGCCCGGGATCGACCCGGTAGCTCCCGGCCACCGCCTCCGCACGCTCCAGAACGCCCATCGCGGCCAGCCGGTCGATGTCCCCCTCGGTCAGAGCCCGTCCCGCCCGCCGCTCCAGCTCCGCCCGTGTCGTGTGCTCCGCCGAGTCCGGTGCCCAGGACGCCACCAGCGCCCGGTGGATGGCCAGATCGTGAGCGCTCAGATCGGGCGGCAGCTGCTCCAGATAGCGTTCGATCGCGGCGAGGGTCATGCCCTGGTGCTGAAGCTCCTCGATCAGCGCCAGCCGCGAGAGGTGCTCGTGCCCGTAGTGACCGACCCGGCGCGGTCCGATCACCGGGGGTGGCAGGAGCCCTCGCGTGCTGTAGAAACGCACAGTGCGTACGGTGACTCCGGCGCGCGCCGCCAGCTCGTCGACGGTGAGCGTCGGCTCCTCGGTCCCGGTCGCCATGTCTGCTCCTCGCTCCTGACCTCTGGGCACTGCTGTCCTCGGTCGCGGCTGTACGTGGGCACGGCCGCATCCGTTGCATCCATCCGGTTTAACAGTATTGCTGTCTCACCACTGTTGTGAAAGTGTCCGGCAGCATCGAAGCGCAGTCCCACCCCCCCGGTACGGACCCGCAAGGTCCGGCCGATGGCGCCAGGAGGCGGCCGTGACCACGATCCTGCGACTTCCCGCCGAACCCGGGCAACTCACGCTCCCCGCCCTGCTGCTGCGCAACGCCGAGGGCCATGGTGACCTTCCGGCGCTCTCGTGGCGTGCCGACGAGGCCATCGAGGCGCTGTACGGGGACGAGTGAACCCGGCCGGTTGTCAGTGGCGGCTCCTACGCTGGTGCCATGTCGGAGATCACGTATGTACGGGGGGACGCCACGGCGCCGCGGGGCAAGGGCGTCAAACTGATCGCGCATGTCTGCAACGACCTGGGCGGGTGGGGCAAGGGGTTCGTCCTCGCCGTCTCCCGCCGCTGGCCGGAACCGGAGGCCGCCTACCGGCGCTGGCACCGGGAGCGCGCGGGCAACGACTTCGGCCTGGGCGCGGTGCAGTTCGTCCAGGTCGGGCCCTACGTGTGGGTGGCGAACATGGTGGGGCAGCGGGGCATGCGTACGGGCAGCAAGGGGGTGCCCGTACGGTACGAGGCGATCGACACCGCCCTGGGCTCGGTCGCCGAACGGGCCGCCGAGCTGGGGGCATCGGTCCACATGCCCCGGATCGGATGCGGCCTCGCGGGCGGTAAGTGGTCCCGAACAGAGCCCTTGATCGAGCGTCGGCTGCTGCGCCGGGACATAGCCGTGACGGTGTACGACTACGAGTAGGGCGCCCGGCACTGAGCCCGCGTCACCGGTGAACCACCGCCCACCATAGGCTCCCGGTCATGCGAACCGACAGAGCTCCGGAAGCCCGCGCCCTTCTGATCACCGGCACCGTCGGGGCCGGCAAGACGTCGGTGGCCGACGCCGCAGGGGACCTGCTCACCGGCGTCGGCGTGCCCAACGCCGTCATCGACATGGACTGGCTCCGCCGGACCTGGCCCGCGCCCGCCGGTGACCGCTTCAACTTCGCCCTGCTGCTGCGCAATCTGAGGTGCGTGGTCGGCAACTACCTCGACTCGGGCGTCACCCGGATCGTCCTCGCGGGCGTCGTCGAGGACGCGGAGGGCCGGAAGCAGTGCGAGAAGGCGGTGGGCATCGGCCTGTCCGTGTGCCGGCTCCGGGTCGAGCTGCCGGTGGTCCGGCAGCGGCTGTCCCGGCGCCACGCGGACGAGCCCGAGGCGCTGCGGTGGCACCTGGACAGATCGGGGGAGCTGGACGGGATCCTCGACCGGGCCCAGGTGGAGGACTTCACGGTCGACGCCACCCACCACCGCGTCGACGAGGCCGCGGCCGCTGTGCTGGGAGCGGCCGGCTGGCGGTGACGGGCGGCACCGTCCTCCCGCGCACAGCGGCCGCCGGCCGGACCGGTCCCGCTGGTCCCACCGCCCCTGCCGCTCGCCGGTTCGCCGGAAATCGCATACTGGAAGACACATCAGCCGGGTACCGATCCGCCGCCCGCCGACTGCTGGGAGCGCCCGCATGAGCAGCGAAGAACCCCGAGGGAGCGGCCCCGAGCCGCCGCCGCCCGGCGGAGTGCTGTGGAGCCTCGCCGGGGACGTCCGCGCCCTGCTGATGCTCCCCGCGGCCCTCACCCTCCAGGTCGCGCATCCGGCGGTCGGCGCGGGCGTCGACGAGCACTCGGTGTTCCGTACGGACCCGTGGGGGCGCGGCGAGCGGTCCCTGCGCTCGCTCCAGCTCTGGGTGTACGGGGGCGAGGAAGCAGCCGAGGAGGGGCGGAGGCTGCGGAAGCTGCATCGCACCATCCAGGGCACGGACAGCCGAGGGCGCCGCTACCACGCGCTGTCACCGGAGAACTACGCGTGGGTGCACGCCACCGGCTTCCCCGTGTACCGGCACGCCACGCGCTATCTCGTTCGCCCCCTCACCGAGGCGCAGGAACAGGCCCTGTACCGGGAATGGCTTCAGGTCGGCCGGGTCCTCGGCATCCACGACCGGGACATGCCGCAGTCGATCGAGGAGTTCTGGCCGTACTTTCGCAAGATGCTCGCCGACGAGATCGAGGCGACCGTCGTCGTCGAGGAGCTGATCGCCACCGACCGGCCGGTACCGCCGCCGGACCGGGGTCCGCTGCCGGTCAGGTTGCTGCTCAAGGCCTTGTGGCCGGTCCTGTTCCCGCCGCTGGCCCGGTTCCGCAGGTTCATCACCATCGGGCTGATGCCGCCGGACGCGCGCGAGGCGATCGGTCTGGAGTGGACGGACGCGCAGGAGCGGAAGCTGCGCCGGTTCTGCGGTGTCGTCCGGGTCGTGGTGCCCGTGCTGCCTGAGCGGCTGCGTTATCTGCGGTTCGCCCGCGAGGCGCGGGCGGAGTACCGCAGATCTGTCCGGGGTGCTTCTCGCTGAAGGTCCTCCGGACTGGACGGGCGGCGTGGCGGGCGTCGCCCGTCAGGCCTGGGGACCAGGCGTTCGGATCAGGGTTTGCGCCCGACGCCGCTGGCCGCGTGGCCCTGAGCGGTGTCATCCAGCGGCTGGCCGGGATCGGGCCGCCAGGCCGCCGTCCTGACGACGCCGGGGTCGACCAGGTCCAGGCCGTGGAAGAAGCCGGCGATCTGCTCCGGACTGCGCAGGTGGTACGAGCTGGCCGAGTTCGCGTTGTACGCCCTGATGGCCGTGTTCAGTGCTTCGCTCGTGTTCGTACCGTCGCTCAGCGCCAGGTAGCTGCCCGAGGGCAGCGCGGCCACGAGCCGGTCGACGATGGCCAACGGGCCGTCCTCGTCCGGCAGCTGCCCCATGATTCCCAGCATCGTCAGACCGATCGGCCGGCTGAAGTCCAGTGTTCTGGCCGCCTGTTCGAGGATTGTGTCGACGTCCCGCACATCGGCGTCGATGTACGCACACGCGCCCTCGGGGGTGTCGGCGAGCAGTGCGCGGGCGTGGGTCAGTACGAGCGGGTCGTTGTCCACGTACACCACCCGGCACTCCGGCGCCAGCCGCTGAGCCACCTCGTGGGTGTTGTTGGCGGTGGGCAGGCCGGCACCGATATCGAGGAACTGGCGTATGCCGGCCTCCGCGGTCAGGAAGTGCACCGCGCGGGCGAGGAAGGCCCGTTGCAACCGGGCGATCTGAGCGAAGTCGGGAAACGCCTGCAGGATCATGTCGCCGGCCTCGGCGTCGACGGGGTAGTTGTCCTTGCCCCCGAGGAGGTAGTTCCACACCCGGGCCGAGTGCGGCCGGTCCGTCTGCAGCCTGTCGGTAAGTGAGTGAGAAAGTTCATTCATGAACAGAGCTTGGCACAGAGGCGTGCTGCTCAGGCGGATACCCGCTTGATGAGCTCGGTCGGCGTGATCACCGAATCGGGCTCCCCTCCCTCGCCGTCCAGCCGCTGCATCAGCAGACGAACCATCAACCGCCCCATGCCTTCGACATCCTGACGGACCGTCGTCAACGGCGGATCGGTCGCCTCGGCGACCTGCTCCATGTCGTCGAAGCCCACCAGTGCCACATCCTCCGGTACCCGTCGGCCGTGCTCGCCCAGCACCCGCAGGGCGCCGGACGCCATCAGGTCGTTGGACGCGAAGACTGCGTCGAGGTCGGGGTGGCGCGCCAGCAGCTCGGCCATCGCGCGGGCGCCGCCCTCGACGGTGAAGTCACCGTCCGCGACCAGGGACGGATCGGCGTCCGGCAGTACCTCGCGGTAGCCGTCGATCCGGTCGAGCGCCGACGTCTGGTCGCGAGGACCCGCAATGTGCGCGATCCGCTGCCGGCCGAGGGAGACCAGATGGCGTACGGCCTCGATGGCACCCCCACGGTTGTCGCAGTCGACGTAGGGGACGGCGTGTTCCGACGCGTCGCCCGTCGTGCCGGGGCGGCCGCCGTAGACCGTGGGGACCCGGAACCGGCGGATGATCGCGGGAAGTTCGTCGTCGGTGTGCAGCGAGAATGCCAGCACACCGTCCACATGGCCCCCGGCCAGATAGCGGGTGACCCGGTCGAAATCGCCGCTTCCCTCCACCAGGAGCAGCACCAACTGGGCGTCGAACACATTCAGTTCACGGCTGATTCCGCGGATCTGGCGGGAGAAGAACGGGTCGGAGAAGATCCGGAACTCCGGCTCGTCGATGATTACGGCGACCGCGCCGTTGCGCCGCGTGACCAGGGTCCGTGCCGCATGGTTCGGTATGTAGCCGAGCTCCTCGACCGCCTTGCGGACCTGGTCCACCAGCGGCCGGCGCACCCCCGCCCCGCCGTTCACGACCCGGGAGGCCGTCGCCCTGGAGACCCCGGCGAGGGCCGCCACGGCCTCCAGCGTGGGACGGACATCGCGAGCGGAATCGGGGCTCGGACCGGGCAAGGGACGCTCCTCGGGCGCACGGGACCGGCCGTGAGCGGCCGGGGCTGGCGGGCCAGCACGAACCCCGCCAGCCTATCCGGCGCCGTCACCCCGCCCGGGGGTGACGGCGCCGACCACGGCCCTGTGGATCGGTCCCGGTCGTGGATCGTGTTCGTCGCGGCGATCCTTCTCCAGGAGGCGGGCTGCCCGGCGCCCTGCACGGTCCGTGCCGCGCTGGGCGCCGGAGCCTCGGGCCGCGACGGCTGGTACGGCCAGGTGTCGAAGAACCCGGCGAGGGGCGTGCCCGACACCCGCTCCGGGTACGTCACGAAGTCGCTCACGTTCGCGTTCCCGTAGGCATGCTCGGCCGGCCGGCCCTTCAGCAGCGCGAAGAAGGTCTCGTCACCCAGCTTGTTCCGGAGCGCCTGGAGGGCAAGCACCGAGCCGACATGGCACTTGACTGCCCATCCGTCACATCCGCCTGTGATCGCCCCCTGTTGCACAGGAGTTGACCGGGGTACCTTCCGCAGATGCCGATACGTGCGCGGAGCACCCGCTTGACGTACAGATCGCTGGTGGTGGCGGCCTCGGCCGCCCTGATGACCGTCCTGCTCTCACCGGCAGGTGCACAGGGCGCGAGCCCGCGGGAGAGCAGAGCCGTCTACTCGTACGGGAACGCCGTCCGTGAGTCCGTCTGGGTGGACACCGGACTGGACGGCGACGGAGACGGGAAGAGCGACCGCGTCGCCGTCGACATCGTCCGGCCGCGCGAACCCGCGCAACAGGGCCGGAAGATACCCGTGATCATGGACGCCAGCCCGTACTACTCGTGCTGCGGGCGGGGTAACGAGAGTCAGTTGAAGACCTACGACACCAACGGCGACCCCGTCCAGTTCCCGCTCTACTACGACAACTACTTCGTGCCGCGCGGCTATGCCTTCGTCGCCGTGGATCTGGCCGGTACCAATCGCTCCGACGGCTGCGTCGACGTCGGCGGCCGCTCCGACATCCAGTCCGCGAGAGCCGTCATCGACTGGCTGAACGGCCGGGCCCGCGGCTACACCACCCGCACCGGCACCGGACGCACCACGGCACGCTGGTCCAACGGCCGTACCGGCATGATCGGCAAGAGCTACGACGGCACCATAGCCAACGGTGTGGCGGCGACCGGAGTCGACGGGCTGCGGACCATCGTCCCGATCGGTTCCATCTCCTCCTGGTACGACTACTACTTCGCCCAGGGTGCCCCCCTCTACGACGGTGGCCCCGAATGGCTCTCCGACTATGTCGAGAGCCCCGAGGCGCGGGCGCGCTGCGCAGCCGTGCAGCGGAAACTCGTCGACGAGGCGCCCCGTACCGGCGACTGGACGAAGCTCTGGAGCGAGCGCGACTACGTGAAGGACGCCCGCAAGGTGAAGGCCAGCGTCTTTGCCGTGCACGGGATGCAGGATCTCAACGTCCGCACCAAGCACCTCGGCCAGTGGTGGGACGCCCTTGCCGCCCAAGGTGTGGAGCGCAAGATCTGGCTCTCCCAGACCGGTCATGTCGACCCGTTCGACTACCGGCGCGCCGAGTGGGTCGACACGCTGCACCGCTGGTTCGACCACTACCTCCTCGGCTACGACAACGGCATCGACCACGCACCGATGGCCGACATCGAACGCCACCCCGACCAATGGTCCACCGACAAGGTCTGGCCGCCCCGCACCACCGCCGCCACCACCGTGCGCCCCGGCGCCGGTACCGCACCCGGCGTCGGCACCCTCACCCGGAGGACCGCCCGGCCCGGCGCCACCGAGACGTTCACCGACGATCCGAAGCAGAACGAGACGGACTGGGCCGCGGACCTGGACCGGTCCACGGACGCCAAGGCCGGGTTCCTCACCGCGCCGCTCGCCCACGACCTGCGGCTCTCCGGCTCGTCGAAGGTGACCGTCACCGCGACCCCGACCACCTCGACCGCCCATCTCTCGGCAGTCCTCGTCGATGTCGGCCCCGACACCATCCGGGACTACGGCGCATCCGGCGAAGGCATCAGAACCCTCGTCGATCGCACCTGCTGGGGTGCGAGCACGGCCGGCGACAGCTCCTGCTTCAAGGAGACGACGGCCAGAACCGCCGCCGTCGACCGGACCGTCTTCAGCCGCGGCTGGGCCGACCTCGGTACGTACGCCTCCGCAGGCAAGGGCCGCCCGCTCACCCCGGGCAAGCGCTACACGATCACGGTCGATCTGGCCGCGAGCGATCACGTGGTGCCGGCCGGGCACCGCCTCGCCCTGATCGTCGCGGGTACCGACCGGGACCTCATCGATCCACCGGCCTCCACGCCCACGCTCACCCTCGATCTGGCGCGAACGTCCGCGAAGCTGCCGTTCGTCGGCGGCGCCGCAGCGTTCGTACGCGCCACCGCGGGCCCCGCGCACGCGGTAGCCACCCCCCACGCATCCCGTCCCGAAGACGTGGCACCGCCGCGTCCCGCACTCCGTATCCCGGGAGGCAGCCGCTCATGACACCCCGTATCCCGTTCGCCCGCAACCTCGCCATCGCCGTCGCGGCGACGGCGCTGGCCGTCCCCCTGGCCGCCGCGCCGGCCCAGGCCGCGCCCACCCCGCCCCGTACCGGCTTCGAAACCAGCAACGGGGCCCACTGGACCGGCCAGCCCGAGGAGCAGTCCTTCCTGGCGGCCGTCGACCGGGGCAGCGACCGGGTCTCCGTCGACCGGATCGGCACGACGAAACAGGGCCGCCCGCTCCAGCTCGTCCGAATCGGCAACCAGCGCGCGGCCACCACGGTCCTGCTGATCTGCAGTCAGCACGGCAACGAGCCGTCCGGCCGCGAGGCGTGTCTGACCACCATCCGTGATCTCGCGTACTCCGACGACCGGGCGACCCGCACCTTCCTCTCGCACACCGATGTCCTCGTGGTGCCCACCGCCAACCCCGACGGGCGCGCCGCGAACACCCGGGGCAACTCCGACGGCGTCGACATCAACCGCGACCACATCGCCCTCCAGACCGCCGAGGCACGCGCCATGGCAGCGGTCATCCGCGACCGGAAGCCCGAGGTGATCTACGACCTGCACGAGTACGGTGCCACCCCGCCGTACTACGACAAGGACCTGTTCGTCCTCTGGCCCCGCAACCTCAACGCCACCGACCGGGTGCACGACGAATCGCAGACCCTGGCGGAACAGTACGTGCGGCCCACCGCCAAGGACGCCGGCTACAGCAGCGGTCTCTACGGGATCTGGACCGACCCCGTCACCGGAGACCCGATCAAGCAGACGGCGGGTGACGGGCAGGAGCGCATCCTGCGCAACACCTCGGGCATCAAGCACGCGGTCGGCCTGCTCATCGAGTCCCGCGTCGATGCGCTCACCGCGGCCGAGAAGGCCGACCCGGCCCTCAACAGCCGGCGCCGCGTCGACTCACAACTCGTCGCGCTCGACGGTCTGTTCCGCTTCACCGACGAACGACGCGGTCCCATCGGCGCCGCCACCGCCGCGTCCCGCGCGGCCGGGTACGCCGACCGCGGTCCCGTCTATCTCGGGGGCGCGGACAACGAACCGGCCGAACCCGTCAAGATCCTTCAGGACCCGCCGTGCGGCTACCGCCTGAGCGCCGCGCAGTTCGCCGACGTCAAGGACGAACTCGCCCTGCACGGCGTCACCTCCCGGCCCGACGGTGACGGAGCGTACGTATCGATGCGGCAGTCGGCCCGGAAGCTGATCCCGCTCCTCCTGGACGAGCGGGCGACATATCACCTCACAAGCGGTCAGCCCGATACGGCTTGTTGAGCACGTGAACCATCTGATGCGCGCGGTGCTGCCAACGGAGAGCGGAACTCAGCTCCCGTGACAGGTGCCACCCGTGTCGCAGGACGAACAGAGGACGGGCGGCCGGGGATCTGCCGGTGACGGCGGATCTGCCCGGCCGCCCGCGCCCTCCGCCCCGCGGCCCGGTTCAGGAGAGGAGATCGGCCGCCGCCCGCGCGCAGCCCAGGGCCACCGTCACGCCCGCACCCCCGTGCCCGTAGTTGTGCACCAACCGGCCGCCGCCCGGCAGCGGTTCGACCCCGATCCGCACACCGGCGTCACGCGCGGGACGCAGACCCACCCGGTGCCCGATGACCCGCGCACCCGCGATCTCCGGCCGGATCCGGGCACACCGGGCCACGATCTCCTCGGCGGTACGGGGGTCGGGCACCGTGCTCCAGTTGTCCACCTCGGCCGTGCCGCCGAGAACCAGCCTCCCGGGCTGCGGGAAGAAGTACGTCGTCGCGTCCGACACAGGGTCCGCCTCGGTGAACCACTCCTCGATCCCCGGGTTCTCCACCAGCACCAGCTGGCCGCGCACCGGGCGCACCCCGGCATCGGGGACCAGCTCGCGCGCCGCGAGACCGGTGCAGTTGACCACCGTCGCAGCCTCCGCGGCGGCTTCGTCGAACGAGGCGACCGTACGCCGCTCGACGGCGCCGCCGGCTGCCGCCAACTGCCGCTCCAGCCAGCGAAGATGGACCGGCATGTCGATCAGCGGCAGCCGGACCCGCAGCCCCTCCGCGACCTCCTTCACGTCCTTCAGCTGCCCTGTCCACGACCCGAGAGCGGCGAGCCGCTCGCCCCCGTGCAGACCGGGGATCAGCCGCACCCCCGTCTCCTCCGGGCGCCCGGCCAGTTGCTCGTATCTCCGGAGCGAGGTCAGCGACCAGTCGCCGACCGACTCCTCCGGCTCGATCCGGTACGGCCACCACAACGCCCCCGCCACTGCCGACGTCGTCGCCGTGGCCGGCTCCCGGGACCAGACCCGCACCCGGTGGCCGCGCTCGGCCAGCACCAGGGCCGTGGTCAGCCCGATGATCCCGCCCCCCACCACGATCACGTCCGGCACGTCCGCCCGCCCCGTCATCCCTGCCCGTGTGTCGCTCATGGCCGGACGCTAACGGAATCCGCGCTGCCGCGCGCACAACGGGTCCGCGTTGGGAATACTCGGAACATGTCTGCCGAGTACGCGACTTTCGGCCTTGCGCCGGCGATGCGAGCCGGTGGAGTCCTGGCCGACGGTGACCACCAGGTGCACCGGGACTTCATGGACTTCGTCATCGACGGCCGTCCGCTGCTGTTCCATCTCTCCGACCTCGACGCCGTCTCCCCGCTCGCCTCCGACGTACCGCCCGCGATCTTCACCACCCACGTGCGGCGCCTGCTCCTCGAAGCGGATGCCCCGCTGCCCGACGGGCGCTATGTGATCTACGGGTGTCCGGAGTGCGAGAGCCTCGCATGCGGGGCGGTCACCGCCGTCATCGAACGCGACGGCACCGACGTCGTCTGGCGCGACTTCGCCTGGCAGACATACGAGACCGTCGACCTGGAACAGGGCGGCTACCACGGGATAGGGCCGTTCCGCTTCGACGGAGACCAGTACCGGCAGGAACTGGAACGCCTTCTGACGTCCGAGGCGGCGGGCGGCACGGAAGCGGGGCCGGACGCGCCCGCCGGGCAGCGCGTGCTGCTCATCGGGGCTCGCGCCGCCGTACTCGCCAAGCTCGCCGCCGCGCTCCGCACCATCGGGATCGGCGCCGACATCACCGCGGACGCCGCCAAGGTGCCCGCCGAGGAACTCCGCGGCTACCGCGCCGTGGCCTTCGGCCGGGCGATCACCGAGGACGAACGCGCCGCCGTGCGTCACGCGTTCACCCGGGCCGCCGCGGACGTCGCCTACGTGGACGGCCTGGCCCCGGTGGTCCCGGTGCTGGTCGCCCAGATCCAGCACGCCCTGGACCGCAGCGCACCGGCCCGGCGCCGCCTGGTCCGGCTGACGGCGGCGGACGGCACGGCCGAGGTCGACGTCAGCTCGGCCTGCCGGGTCAGCCTGGTCGCCTACCGCCTCGACCGGCTGTACCGCACCCACGTGCAGGAGGTCTTCGACGGCGTACTGGAGCCGGGGCAGCACCGAATTCCACTGGACACACGGGCCGTCAAGGGACGATCCTTCGTCGTGGCACGCACCACCGGGAGCGTGCTGGTGGCCCCCATGGTCCACCACTGAGCACGGAGTCGATGGCCCCGGCGAGCCGCCAATCGCCGCACACAATGCCTCGAACGCACCACCGGTCGTCCAGGAGGTCCGCCTCCGTGCCGCGATGAGCGGCGACCGGGGCGGGCCCGCCCCCGCGATCCGCACCCGCACCCGCGCGGAACTGCGCCGCACCCGGCGCCCCCGCGCCCACTCCTGCTGGGACCATCTCTACGCAGCACCGCTCTGGCCGCTGCACGGCGCCAACCTCGGCACCCTCGCCCGCACCTGCGACGCGGTCGGCGCCTGCCTCACCGTGCCCCGCTTCCCCTGGGTCCCCGAGGCCCTCGCCCGCGGCAACACCCTCCGCGAACCTCTCTGCACCCACTGGACCGGCGACCCCCTCGGCTGGTTGCGGAAACAGCGCGAACGCGGCCTGCGGATCGTCGGCGTCGAGCTGGCCGACGAAGCGATTCGCCTCGCCGACCTGCCCGCAGCCCGCCAACCGACCGTGATCGTTCTCGGCCATGAGCAGCACGGCATCCCGCCCGAGGCACTGGATCTCCTCGACACGTGCGTGGAGATACCGATGATCGGTACAGGCGCGAGCCTGAACGTCGCCGTGGCGGGCTCCCTCGCCCTGTACAAACTGGCCGGGCTGCTCTGACAACCGTCGAGAGCGAAGCCGTCCGCCGATTAGGATCGACACCCTGATGACTGCCACTCTCGTCGCCAAGGACCTCGCCGCCGGACACGGCGACCGCACGCTCTTCGCCGGACTCGACCTCGTCGTCGCACCCGGTGACGTGATCGGTCTCGTCGGAGTCAACGGAGCCGGAAAATCGTCCCTCCTCCGGCTGCTCGCCGGGCTCGACCGACCGGAGGAGGGCGAGCTGCGGCTCTCCCCGCCCACCGCCACAGTCGGCCACCTCCCGCAGGAGCCGGAGCGCCGCCAGGACGAGACCGTGCGGGACTTCCTCGCCCGCCGGACCGGCGTCGCCGACGCCCAGACGGCGATGGACGCCGCCACCCAGGCCCTCGTCGACGGGGCACCGGGGGCGGAAGACGCGTACTCCGAAACTCTCGAACGCTGGCTGGCCCTGGGCGGCGCCGACCTCGACGAGCGCGCCGAGGAGGTCGCCGCCGACCTCGGTCTGACCGTCGGCCTCGACCTGCCGATGACCGCGCTCTCCGGGGGCCAGGCCGCCCGCGCCGGACTCGCCTCGCTGCTTCTGTCGCGGTACGACGTCTTCCTCCTCGACGAGCCCACCAACGATCTGGACCTGGACGGACTGGAGCGACTGGAGCGGTACGTCTCCGGGCTGCGCGCCGGCACCGTCGTCATCAGCCACGACCGCGAGTTCCTGATGCGTACGGTCACCAAGGTCCTCGAACTCGATCTCGCCCAGCAGCAGATCAACCTCTACGGAGGTGGGTACGCGGCCTATCTGGAGGAGCGCGACCGGGCCCGCAGGCACGCCCGTGAGGAGTTCGAGGAGTACGCCGACAAGCGCTCCGCCCTCGAAGGCCGCGCCCAGATGCAGCGCAGCTGGATGGACAAGGGCGTCAAGAACGCCCGCCGCAAGGCCACCGACTCCGACAAGATCGGACGCAAGTTCCGCAGCGAAGCGAGCGAGAAGCAGGCCGCGAAGGCCCGGCAGACGCAGCGCATGATCGAACGGCTCGATGTCGTCGAGGAGCCGCGCAAGGAGTGGGAGCTGCGGATGGAGATCGCCACGGCCCCGCGCTCCGGATCGGTCGTCGCCACGCTCCGCGAGGCGCAGGTCGTGCGCGGCGACTTCGCGTTCGGGCCGGCGTCGCTGCAGATCGACTGGGCGGACCGGGTGGCGATCACCGGCGCAAACGGAGCCGGCAAGTCCACTCTCCTCGCGGCACTGCTCGGCCGCCTGCCGCTGGACTCGGGCCATGCGACGCTCGGCTCGGGCGTGGTCGTGGGCGAGGTGGACCAGGCCCGGAAGCTGTTCCACGGCTCGGAGACCTTGCTCGAGGCGTTCTGCGCAGCCGTCCCCGAGACCGAACCCGCCGAGGTCCGCACGCTGCTCGCCAAGTTCGGGCTGCGCGCGGACCATGTGATGCGTCCCGCCACGACCCTCTCCCCGGGCGAACGGACCCGGGCGGCCCTCGCCCTTCTCCAGGGCAAGGGCGTGAACCTCCTGGTCCTGGACGAGCCGACGAACCACCTCGACCTGCCCGCGATCGAGCAGCTGGAGTCGGCGCTCGACTCGTACACGGGGACGTTGCTGCTGGTCACGCACGACCGACGGATGCTCGATGTCGTCCGCACGACGCGCATGCTGCGGGTGGACGGGGGCAGGGTCACCGAGAGCTGAGGGTCAGCGGGTGCGTACGCCGTCCAGGGCGATCTCCAGGACGCGGTCGCGCTGTTCGGTCGTGGGGTACGACGCCCCGGTGACGCCCGCGACCATGCGGATCAGGTCGTCGAAGGACATGTCGGGCCGGACCTCGCCGGCTTCCTGGGCGCGCGTGAACAGCGGGCCGCCCGCCTCGTACATCGAGGTGCGGCAGGAGACGAACACATCGGACTCGCCGTCCATCGCCTCGCGAATCGCCCGCTTGGTGACCATGTACTCGACGAAGCGGCGCAGCCAGACGGTCAGCGCCTGCCACGGCGGCTCGTCCGCGACCTCCTCGGCGACCTTGCACAGGGCGTCGACCTCGTCCGCGTAGACGACCTCGAAGAGCTGGAGGCGGGTCGGGAAATTGCGGTACAGCGTGCCGATGCCGACGCCCGCGCGGCGCGCGATGTCCTCCAGGGAGGCGTCGGCACCCTGGGCGGCGAAGGCCTCACGGGCGGCCTTCAGCAGCGCGTCGTAGTTGCGCCGGGCGTCGGCTCGGCGCGGGCGCCGGGCCTCGACGATCTCGCTCACCGGGGTGTGCGCCACCTTGTGTCTCCCTGACTTGAACCGGAGGTGTGCCTCCGCTAATCTGGAGGTGCTCCTCCACTTTACCAGTGGAGCGGCTTCCGGCGTCGGCTGTGCCCGACGGCTCCCATCCTTCCGGACGCGGCAGCGAGGCCGCGCCCCGCGTCCGTGCCCCCGGGGCACCCCGCACTCCCACCCCCTACCGGTGCAGACGGCCGGTTTCCGCCGTCCCGCAGAACCGGCATGCCCGTATACCCGAGAGAGAACCCGACTTTGTCCGCTCCGTCCCGACCGCGTTCCTCGAACCGGGTCACCTTCGCCGTCCTCGCGACCGGCGCGGGTGTGTTCTCCCTCCTCCAGTCTCTGATCGCACCGGCCCTGCCCACCGTCCAGCACGCCATGCACACCTCGCAGGCGACGGTGACCTGGGTGATGACGGCCTATCTCCTCTCCGCCTCGATCTTCACCCCGATCCTCGGTCGCGTCGGCGACCTGATCGGCAAGAAGCGCACGCTCGTGGCCGCACTGGTCGCGGTACTCGTCGGCTGTCTGCTCGCCGCGCTCGCGCCCAACATCGGCATCCTGATCGTCGCGCGGGTCGTGCAGGGCATCGGCGGCGCCCTCTTCCCGCTGTCCTTCGGCATCATCCGGGACGAGTTCGACGCCTCCCGGGTCGGCGCCAGCATCAGCAACCTGTCCGCGGTCATCGCCGCGGGCGGCGGCCTCGGTATCGTCCTCGCCGGGCCCATCGTCGCCACGCTCGACTACCGCTGGCTGTTCTGGCTTCCGGTGATCGTGGTCGCGCTGACCGCCGCGATCGCCCTCCGGTACGTGCCCGAGTCGCCGCGGCGCGCCGAGGGTCGCGTCAACTGGAGCGGTGCGATCCTGCTCTCCGGCTGGCTGGTGGCGCTTCTGCTGCCGCTGAGCCAGGCAAGCTCGTGGGGCTGGGGCTCGGCCCGGGTCCTCGGCCTGTTCGCGGTCGCCGTCGTGCTGTTCGCCGCATGGCTGGTCGCCGAGGCGCGGGCCGAACACCCGCTGATCGATCTGCGCATCATGCGGCTGTACCCGGTGTGGACGACCAATGCGACCGCACTGCTCTTCGGGGCGGGCATGTACGCGGTGTGGTCATTCCTGCCAGGCTTCGCACAGACCCCGTCGGCCGCCGGGTACGGATTCGGCTCCAGTGTCACCGGGGCCGGACTGCTGATGCTGCCCATGCTGGTCGCGATGTTCGCCTCCGGTGTGCTCAGTGGCCGCCTCGCTCCCGTGGTCGGCGCGAAGAGCCTGCTCGTCACCGGTGCGGCACTCGGTGCGGTCTCCTGCGGACTGCTCACCGTCTGGCACGGACAGGTCTGGCAGGTCTCCGTGGCCGCCGGGGTGTTCGGCCTCGGCATCGGATTGGCGTTCGCCTCCATGGCCACCCTCATCGTGCACAGCGTCCCGGCCGAGCAGACCGGCGCTGCGACCGGCATGAACGCCAACATTCGCACCATCGGCGGCTCCATCGGCGCCGCGGTCACCGGCATCCTGGTCACCGGACGGCTCCAGCCGACCGGGCTCCCGTACGAGTCCGGCTACACCCACGGCTTCGCCCTGCTCACCCTCCTCTGCCTCGCCGCGTCGCTCGTGGCCCTGCTGATCCCGGCCCGCCGTGCGTCGCTCCAGCTCCGCGCGACCGGGGCAGGGGCGGACCGGAAGGAGACGGCGGGGGTGGCCGGAGGCTAAGGGCTGTCCCGTAATCCCTGGCGGGCGCACGACGACACCTACGGCACCTCGCTGCGTTGTCGGAACGCGCGAGTACGTCCGGTGCGTGCGATCGCAGGGCGGAGGGTCGTCCTCGTACCGGACGTACTCGGGCGGGCCCGACAACGCGGCGAGCGTGCGTGCCGGGCGTCGCGGCGCAGACGGGACTTCCGACACACGCCCTGGTGCCCCTCCCGGCGGGCGGGAACTGCGCAGCGCAGTCGGCGGCAGCACAGTGCACCGGCTGGCGGCGTGCTCAGCGGGCGCCCGGCTCCGGGCCCGGCCGGTTCCCTCGGCGCATTCCGGGTGGGCCCGCCGGGGGCCGGTCGGGTCTCGTCACCCGGCCCGGCCCCCGGCCTGGTCAGCGCTTGCCGCGGCGGTTCCCGGGACTGCCGCCGTCCGCCAGGCCCGCGCGGCGCAGGGCGTCGGCCATCGCGCTGTTCGTGGGGGCCGGGGCCGCCGCCTGGCGGGCGCCGCCTCCGCCGTCTCGGCGTTCGCGGGGCGTGCGCTGCTGGGGCGGGCGTGTGCCCTGGGCGCGCTCACGGCGCCGGCCCTGGCCGCCGCCGGAAGCCTGTGGTGCCGCCTCGTCGTCCAACCGCAGCGTCAGTGAGATCCGCTTCCGCGGGATGTCGACGTCCATCACCTTCACCTTCACGATGTCGCCCGGCTTCACCACATCACGCGGATCCTTCACGAACGTCTTCGACATCGCCGACACATGCACCAGACCGTCCTGGTGCACACCCACGTCCACGAACGCCCCGAACGCGGCGACGTTCGTGACGACTCCCTCCAGCACCATCCCGGGGGTCAGATCGCCGATCTTCTCGACGCCCTCCTTGAAGGTGGCCGTCTTGAACGCGGGCCGCGGGTCGCGACCCGGCTTCTCCAGCTCCTTCAGGATGTCCGTGACCGTCGGCAGACCGAACTTCTCGTCCACGAAGTCGTCGGCGCGCAGCGACCGCAGCACGCTCGAGTTGCCGACCAGCGCAGCGACCTCGCCGCTCACGGCCTTGGCCATCCGCCGCACCACCGGGTACGCCTCCGGGTGCACGCTCGACGCGTCGAGCGGGTCGTCGCCCCGGATCCGGAGGAAGCCCGCGCACTGCTCGTACGCCTTCGGGCCCAGCCGCGCCACATCCTTCAGCGCCTTCCGGGACCGGAAGGGCCCGTTCGCGTCCCGGTGCGCGACGATGTTCTCGGCGAGGCCGGAGCCGATGCCCGAGACCCGCGAAAGCAACGGGGCGGACGCGGTGTTGACGTCGACGCCGACACCGTTCACACAGTCCTCGACGACCGCGTCCAGCGAGCGCGACAGCTTCACTTCGGACAGGTCGTGCTGGTACTGGCCGACGCCGATCGACTTCGGGTCGATCTTCACGAGCTCGGCCAGCGGGTCCTGCAGACGCCGCGCGATCGACACCGCGCCGCGCAACGACACGTCCATGTCGGGGAGTTCCTGCGAGGCGAAGGCGGAGGCCGAGTAGACCGAGGCGCCCGCCTCGGACACCATCACCTTGGTGAGCTTCAGCTCCGGGTTCCGCTCGCACAGTTCACCCGCGAGCTTGTCCGTCTCGCGGGACGCCGTGCCGTTGCCGATCGCGATCAGATCGACGGAGTGCTCCCTCGCCAGCCGCTCCAGCTTGGCCAGGGACTCGTCCCACTTGTTCGCCGGGACGTGCGGGTAGATGACGTCCGTCGCGACGACCTTGCCGGTCGCGTCGACGACGGCGACCTTCACCCCGGTACGGAAACCGGGGTCGAGCCCCAGCGTGGCGCGCGTGCCGGCCGGCGCGGCGAGCAGCAGGTCGCGCAGGTTCGAGGCGAAGACCCGTACCGCCTCGTCCTCCGCAGCCGTCCGCAGCCGCAGCCGCAGATCGATCCCGAGGTGGACGAGGATCCGGGTCCGCCACGCCCACCGCACCGTGTCGCCGAGCCACTTGTCGCCGGGGCGGCCCCGGTCGGCCACGCCGAAGCGCCGGGCGACCATGTTCTCGTACGTCGAAGGGCCCGGCTCGTCCGACGGCTCCTCCGGCTCCAGGACCAGGTCGAGCACGTCCTCCTTCTCGCCCCGGAGCATCGCGAGCACCCGGTGCGAGGGCAGCGCGGTGAACGGCTCGGCGAAGTCGAAGTAGTCGGCGAACTTCGCGCCGGCCTCTTCCTTGCCGTCCCGCACCTTCGCCGCCAGCCGCCCGCGCGACCACATGCGCTCACGCAGCTCGCCGATCAGGTCCGCATCCTCCGAGAAACGCTCGGTCAGGATCGCCCGGGCGCCCTCCAGCGCCGCCGCCGCGTCCGCGACGCCCTTGTCGGCGTCCACGAAGGCAGCCGCCGCGGCGAGCGGGTCGACCGACGGGTCGCCGAGCAGACCCTCGGCCAGCGGTTCGAGCCCCGCCTCCCGGGCGATCTGCGCCTTCGTCCGCCGCTTCGGTTTGAACGGCAGATAGATGTCCTCCAGACGGGCCTTGGTGTCGGCCGCCCTGATCTGCGCCTCCAGAGCCTCGTCCAGCTTGCCCTGCTCCCGTACGGACTCGAGGATCGCCGAACGTCGATCCTCCAGCTCCCGCAGGTAGCGCAACCGCTCCTCGAGTGTGCGCAGCTGCGCGTCGTCGAGCATCTCGGTCGCTTCCTTGCGGTAGCGCGCGATGAACGGCACGGTCGACCCGCCGTCGAGCAGCTCGACGGCCGCCTTCACCTGCCGCTCGCGTACGCCGAGCTCCTCGGCGATCCTGCCTTCGATGGACGTCGTCACGGTTTCTACCGACTCGCCTTCTCGTACTGGCTGTGCTTACCGGGGCCAGGGCACGCCGTGGTCCCTTCGCCAGCATTGTGCCGGGTGGCCGGGCGCCGTGTCGCCCGACCACCCCGTTTGTCGACCGGTCGGCGGCTCAGCCCTTGCCGACCAGATCGGCCGGGAACGCACCCGCGGAAGCCGCCGTGATGAGGAATCCGCGCGCCAGCTCGGTGAGCCGTTCCACGCCCTCCGCGCCCAGATGCTCGTACGGTGCCAGGTCCATCCGGTCCGTGGTGTCCTCAAGCTCCGCCCGCAGTGCGACGCCCGCCTCCGTCAACTCGCCCTCGCCGTCGAGAAGTCCGCGCCCGCGCAGCCGTTCGGCCGCTTCCTCCCAGTCCGTGCGGCGCCAGCCGCGGGTGGCGAGCACCCAGCGCGGGGACATCCCCTTTCCGGTCGCGGTGTGGCTGACCAGGGCCTCGACCGGGTCGAGGCCGGCGGCGACGAGCGCGGCGAGATGGCCGTCACCGCGGTGTTCGCGCAGCAGCGTCCCGGCGTGCCAGTACGCCAGATGCGGCTGCTCCGGCACCGGCAGATCGGCGTGGGCGGCGTACAGCGGCCGGGCGTGTCGCGTGCACGCCTCGGCGGCGCGCAGCGCCAGCCCCGCCGCCTCGGCCAGCTCGGGGGAGTCGATGATCTCCGGGCCGAGCAGTCGGCGCAGCGTCGTGTCCACGGCCCGCAGCCGGGCGTCCAGGACCGCCTGCGGCGAGGCGACGGACCACACCGCGGGGAGGTGCCGGGCGACGAGTTCGTGGTTGAAGTTGTAGAAGGTGGCGGTGACCGTGCCGGGTCCGACGGCGCCGAGAGCCGCTCCGCGTGAGGCGAAGTAGGCGGCGTTCGAGTCGTCGATGCCGAGCTCTGCGAGCTCCTTGCCGAGGTCGGGGGAGAAGTAGACCGTCGAGTGCAGGGGGTTGATGGCGTTGTGGCAGCGGCGTCCGGCGCGCGGCGGCAGAGTACTCATGCCCGCACGTTACCGACTGGTTGGTACGCCCCGTAACCCCGAGGCCCGGCCCAGTTCCGGCCGGTGCCGGTATGGCAGGAAAGGTGGGTTCTTCGTCATTGCGGCCATCTTCGTGGCTGCCCAGGATGGCAGACATGACGCAGCGATCCGTACTCGTCGTCCTCTTCGACGGCGTTCAGAGTCTCGACGTGACCGGGCCCATGGAGGTCTTCGCCGGTGCCTCCCGCTTCCCGGACGTCACGTACGGCCTCCGCACCGCCTCCCTCGACGGGGCGCCGGTCCGCACGAGCGTCGGCCTCACCCTCGTTCCGGACGGCAGCCTCGCCGACGCCGAACCGCCCCACACCCTTCTTGTCCCCGGCGGCCAGGGCACCCGGCACCCCGATCCGGCACTCGTCGACTGGCTGCGCACCCAAGCCCCGCACGCCGAACGACTGGTCTCGGTCTGCACGGGAGCGCTGCTCCTCGCCGCCGCCGGCCTCCTGGACGGGCACCGGGTGACCACCCACTGGGTGATCGCCGACCATCTCGCCCGCTCCTACCCGGATGTCGAGGTCGACCCGGACCCGATCTTCGTACGCGACGGGAAGCTGGCCACCTCCGCCGGCGTCACCGCGGGCATCGACCTCTCCCTCGCTCTCGTCGAGGAGGACTTCGGCAGGCAGGTGGCCCTCACCGTCGCCCGCCATCTCGTGGTCTTTCTGCGCAGACCCGGGAACCAGGCCCAGTTCAGCGCCCAGCTCACCGCACAGACCGCACGCCGCGAGCCGCTGCGCGAGGTCCAGCACTGGATCACCGAACACCCCGACGACGACCTCTCCGTCGACGCGCTCGCCGCCCGGGCCCGCCTCTCGCCCCGTCACTTCGCCCGCGCCTTCCAGACCGAGACGGGAATGACCCCCGGCCGGTACGTCGAACGTGTCCGGATCGAACACGCCAGACGGCTGCTGGAGGACACCACCGACGGGGTCGCCGGGATCGCGCGCACCTGCGGGTACGGCACCCCGGAGGCGATGCGCCGTGCCTTCGTCAAGGCCCTCGGCACCGCCCCCGCCGAATACCGGCGCCGCTTTCGTCCCCAGCCCATGACCGGCACGACCAGCAGTGTCAACTGAAAGGACCACCATGCAGATCGCCATCGTTCTTTTCGACCGCTTCACGGCCCTCGACGCCGTCGGCCCCTACGAAATCCTCTCCCGCGCCCCCGGCGCCGAGACCGTCTTCGTCGCCGAGCGGACCGGTCCCGTGCGCAACGACAGCGGCAGCCTCGCGCTCGTCGCCGATCGGACCCTCGCCGACGTGCCCGCCCCGGACGTGGTGATCGTCCCCGGCGGCCCCGGCCAGAGCGCCCAGATGGAGAACGAGACGCTGCTCGGCTGGCTGCGCGCCGCGGATGCGACCAGCACCTGGACGACCTCCGTCTGCACCGGCTCGCTGCTGCTTGCCGCGGCCGGTCTGCTCAAGGGGCGGCGTGCCACCTCGCACTGGCTCGCCCTGGACCTCATCAAGACCTTCGGAGCCGAGCCGACCGGCGAACGAGTCGTCATCGAGGGCAAGTACGTGACGGCCGCCGGTGTCTCGTCCGGCATCGACATGGGGCTCACCCTGCTCGGCCGGATCGCCGGCGACGAGCACGCCCAGGCCGTACAGCTGCTGACGGAGTACGACCCCCGGCCGCCCTACGACGCGGGGTCACCGGAGAAGGCTCCGGCCGCGCTCGTCGAGGAATTCCGCGCCAAGAGCCGCTTCATCCTCCGTTAGGGGATGGTCGCAAAGCGGCGCCGGGGACGGCTGCGAAGGACCGTCGGCCGCCCGGAGGGAGTGGTCCGCCGCGGGCCGGGCGGGGCCTTCGCCGACATGCCCTGCCGGGATGTCCGGCGCTCAGGTCGTCCAGGTGAAGCGCGGCGCCCGCCGCTCCAGGAAGGCGGCGACACCCTCCGCCGTGTCGCCGCTGCGGCGCGCCTGCTCCACCCAGTACGCGTCCCGGTCCTCCCGCCCCGTGGCGAACTCCTTTGCCGCCGCCTGTGTCAGCTGTGAGCGCGATGCCAGGATCCGTACGTACGCCTCCACCCGCTTGTCCAGCTCACCGGTCGGCAGCACCTCGTCCACCAGTCCGGTGCGCAGCGCCCGTTCCGTACCGATCAACTCGCCGGAGAACAGCAGATGCTTGGCCGCGGCCGGTCCGATCAGTGAGACCAGCCGCCGGGTCGACGACGCGGCGTAGACGATCCCGAGCCTGGCCGGGGTGACGCCGAAGGACGCGCCCTCCTCGGCGAACCGCAGATCGCAGGCGGCCGCCAGCTGGCTGCCGCCGCCCACGCAGTAGCCGCGCACCGCGGCGAGCGTCGGCCGGGGAAAGGCGGCCAGGGCCTCCTCGGCCGCCACCGCCAGAGCCTGCGGATCGTACGCCGGGTCGCTCGCCCGGTCCCGCAGTGAGGAGATGTCCGCGCCCGCGCAGAAGGTGTCCCCTGCGCCGGTCAGAACCAGGACGCGCACGGCGGGGTCGGCGGCCATCCGCTTCAGCAGTGCGGGCAGAGCCTGCCACATGGCGGCCGTCATGGCGTTGCGCTTGGCCGGGTTGCTGATCACGACGGTGGCGATGCCGTCCGCGACGGTGAGCTGCAGCTGCGGTTCCGTACGGTCCATGCGCCGGATGCTATCCGCACCGTTCGAACCTGTGATCAAGAAGGGGTCGCGAAGTCACGCACCGTGAGGAGCTGTCGGAGGGACGTTCCCGGACTCCAGGGCGGGAAACCGAGCCGCAGTTTCGGCGGGCTCGTCCTGCTCGGCGCCCTCCTGCTCGTGGCGGGCCTGGACGGGCCCGTCCAGGCCGGGGACGTGACCGGGGTCCGTGGCCGCCGCGTCGTCTCGCCGGCCTCGGACCGGATGGCGACCGAGGCACCCCCGGACAAGCCTCCAGAAGAAGATCAGAACCAGTCCGAGAACTGACGCTGTCATACTCATTCGAAAAAATTCTGTCGATAGAGGTCGACTTCTGTTCAGTAGCACAGTCCGGACCGACTACTCCCCGCACTCTGTACTTCGACGTGCAGTGACTGTCGAGTCGAGAGCGGGTGCGGGAACTATGGAGAGCCGCGGGAGTGTCCCCGCCAGGCCCGTGCCGTACGAGGGAGTCTGGCGGTTCACCGCGCCGGCCGTCGACGTCTCCGTACCGCAGGCCCGGCACGCCGTACGCGATCTGCTGAACCGCCAGGGCGTGCCCATGGACGAGGGCATCACCCAGGGCCTGCTGCTCATCGTCTCCGAGCTGGTCACCAACGCCGTGAAGCACGCCGCTCTGCTCTCCCCGGAGCTCGCGGTCGAGGTGGCCGTCGGTGCCGAATGGGTCAGAGTCTCCGTCGAGGACAACCACCCGTACCGGCCCACGGCGCTGGAGACGGACTACGCGCAGACGGGCGGGCGCGGGCTGCTGTTGGTCCGGGAGATCACGAACGAGGCGGGCGGCACCTGCGATGTGGAGCACACCGCCGGCGGCGGAAAGATCATCTGGGCGGCACTGCCGCTGACCCCGCTCCTCTGACCGCCCGCCCGTCCCGCGCCCGCCGTTCGGTTCGCCGCTACCAGCCCGCGGACGGGCCGGTCAGCTCCCTGATCGCCGGGCGCGCGGCATCGAGCACCGTCATGAACCATGCCGAGAACGGTGCCTCGGCATGCCGCTTCGCCAGTTCGTCGGCGGCCACGAACGCCGTCTCGCCGACCTCCTCGGGGTCCGGCTTCAGCTCCGCCTGCGCCATACCGACGAAGAGGTGGTTGAACTCCTGCTCCACCAGGCCCGATGCCGGGTCGGGGTGGTTGTAGCGGACGGTGCCCGCCTCGGCCAGCAGCGAGGGCGAGATCCCGAGCTCCTCGTACGTACGCCGGGCGGCGGCGGTGAAGGGTGCCTCGCCCGGGTACGGGTGGCCGCAGCAGGTGTTCGACCAGACACCGGGGGAGTGGTACTTGCCGAGCGCCCGGCGCTGCAGCAGCAGTCTGCCCTGCTCGTCGAAGAGGAACACGGAGAACGCCCGGTGCAGTTGACCGGGTGCCTGGTGGGCGGCGAGCTTCTCCGCCGTGCCGATGGTGGTGCCGTTCTCGTCGACCAGTTCGAGCATGATCGCTTCTGCTGTGCCGTTCGACGAGCTGTTCGCCGCGGTGGCTGGTGTGGTCGGCATACCCATCCTTCGCTATGGTCCCCGGCCTGGTGCGCCGGACCCCTCGAGTCCGCTCAAGTCTGCCGTACAAAAGCGGCTTGTCCGTACTTCGGGTCCTGGCATGTCCGGCCCCGCCGCACCTGGTGGATGCGGCGGGGCCGGACGGCGCGTCAGATTCCGAATGCCGCCGGATACTGGATCGTGCCCGTCGGCACGGGCGCGGAATCGTCGAGGACCAGAGCCATCATCGCCTCGTCCGGCACCTCGAAGCCCGCCCGGATCCCGAACCGGGACGCCGGTACGAAGCCGAACCGCGGGTAGTAGTCGGGATGCCCGAGCACCAGGACGAGTGACTCGCCCCGCAGTCGGGCCGCGTCCAGCACGGCCCGTACCACCGCCTGACCCGCGCCCTGCAGCCGGCGGTCCGGGGCCGTCGCCACCGGGGCCAGTGCGAGCGCCGGCGCGTCACCCACCCGGCACCGGGTCAGCAGGGCGTACGCCGCGATGTCCCCGGTCCCTCCGGTTTCCCGTGCCACGTAGGACAGGCCGGGCAGCCAGGCCTGCGGATCGGTGCGCAGCGCGTCGACGAGACGGGCCTCGTCCGGAGTCGGAAAGGCTGCCGCATTGACCGCGTGCACCGCATCGATGTCCGCCGCCGTCTCCGGCCGGGTGGTCCAGCGGGGGTCGGCGGGCCGCAGGACGTACGCGGCATAGCCGTACTCCGTACCGTGGTCGCGTCGCATGGCCAGTTCCTCCCGCGTCGACGCGAGCGCCCACGCCATGCCGGGCGCCGACGGATCGGTGGCCGCGACCTTCTCGGCGAGCGGCACGTAGTACTCGTCCCAGTCGCTCTCGGGCTGCACCCGCACCCCGAGGACGTGATAGCCCGCCGCGACGGCCCGCGCCGTCTGTGCGGACACCGGGAGCATCGGGCCGTCCTGGTCCCAGAAGGCGCGCGCCTCGTCCGACGGCGTGTCCGTCGTCCAGACGCAGTGGCTGACGACCAGGGAGCCGCCCGGGGCGAGCAGCCGCTTCCAGTCCCGCAGCGCGGTGTCGAAGCCGATGATGTACGCGGAGCCCTCGGCCCAGACCAGATCGAACGATGCGTCCGCGAGGTCCGGGGTACCCGGGCCGGAAAGCCTGCCCATGTCGGCGTGGACGGTACGGATCCGGTCGCCGAGCCCGCGCGCCTCGGCGGACGCGCGCAGCTCGTCGAGGAACGGCTGGTGGGTGTCGACGGCCGTCACCTCGGCGCCGGCTTCGGCGGCGAGCAGCAGCGCGGCACGGCCGGGACCGCAGCCCAGATCGAGGACGCGCGGACGCCGCGGCAGCAGACCGGTGCGGGCGAGCATCCACCGGGTGGTGGCGTCGGAGCCGGGGCTCTGCCGGGGCAGGTGGTGGTGCAGGGAGAAGAACGCCTCGTAACGGGCGGTGTGATCGTTGTCGGTCAACGTGGGAAACCCTTGAGTGAGAGGGTTCCGGCCAACGTGGCGACTCGGCGTGCGTGAGCCGGGGTGCTAGCCGGGGACCCGGGAGCTGAAGAAGGACCGGATGCTGCGCCGGGCAGGCGCCGTCGCGACGGTCATCAACCTCAGCTCCTCTCTCAGGCAGGGGGAGGCAGGCACGCCTCTGCGCAGGACCCTACACCCGCGCGAGGACGGCAGTTCGGGTCTTGCGCTGAATCGCCGTTCAGTGACAGAGCTTGGCCTCGTGCTCCGCGTGCCCGCTCGGCTCCAGCTGGAACGTGCAGTGCTCGACGTCGAAGTGGTCGCCGAGACAGCCCTGCAGCTCGTGCAGCAGCTTCTCGTGCCCCATCGAGTCGAGCAGCTCCTGCTGCACCACCACATGGGCGGAGAGCACCGGCATCCCCGAAGTGATGGTCCAGGCATGCAGGTCATGGACGTCCAGCACCCCGGTCAGGGCGGTGATGTGGGCCCGTACCTCGCCCATGTCGACGCCCTTGGGGGCCGCCTCCAGCAGCACATTGAGCGTCTCCCGGAGCAGCTTGACCGTACGGGGGACGATCATCAGGCCGATCAGCAGCGAGGCGATCGGGTCGGCGGCCTGCCAGCCGGTGGCCAGGATGATGCCGGCCGAGACCAGCACGGTGACCGAGCCGAGCGCGTCCGCGAGCACCTCCAGATAGGCGCCGCGCACATTGAGGCTGTCCTTCTGTCCGCGCATCAGCAGCGACAGGGAGACCATGTTGGCCGCCAGGCCGACGAGGGCGAAGACGATCGTCAGCCCGCCCCGGGTCTCGGTGGGCGTGATGAAGCGCTCGACCGCTTCGTAGAGCAGATAGCCGCCCACGCCGAGCAGGAGCAGGCAGTTGGCCAGCGCGGCGAGGATCTCGGCCCGGGCGTAACCGAAGGTTCGGTTGAGTCCGGCCGGCTTGTTGGCGAAGTGGATCGCCAGCAGCGCCATGCCCAGCCCCAGCGCATCGGTCGCCATGTGGGCGGCGTCGGCGATCAGCGCGAGCGAGGCGGAGAGCAGACCACCGATGATCTCGACGACCATCACGGTGAGTGTGATGCACAGCGCGATCCGCAGCCGTCCCCGGTACGCGGCGGCCGCGGTGCCGGTGGGCGGCGGCCCGCCGTGCGAGTGCCCGTGATCGTGCCCAGCCCCCATGGGTCGCCTCCGGTCGTCTTGCGGATCCGGACCCGTATCGGCCCGAGAAGGCCAGTGAACTACGGGGAGGGGGTATCGGGCAACACGGCACTGAACACCGTTGTCATGTGCCCTGACCTGCGGAAACGATGGCAGGTCAGGGCGGTGCAGTGTTCCGGCGCGGATCAGGAGGTGACTGCCTCGGGGTGGCGCAGGCACCAGCCCTCCCATGCCGACTCGACCATGTCCCGCACCCCGAGCCGGGCCGTCCAGCCCAGCTCCTCGGACATCCGGGCGGCGGAGGCGACGGCCCTGGCCGCGTCGCCGGGCCGGCGCGGCTCGGTCTCCGGCTTGATGCGGTGGCCGGTGACCTCGCCCACCAGATCGGCGAGCTCGTGCACCGAGACGCCCTCGCCGCGGCCGATGTTCACGGTCAGGTCCCCGGGGTCGCCCTGCTCGGCGAGTCTGCGGGCCACCGCGAGATGCGCGTCGGCGAGGTCGGCGACGTGGATGTAGTCGCGGACGCAGGTCCCGTCCGGCGTCGGATAGTCGTCGCCGAAGATCCGGGGGGCCTCGCCGCGGGTCAGCCGGTCGAAGAACATCGGAATGACATTGGAGACGCCTGTGTCCGAGAGTTCCGGCTCGGCCGCTCCCGCCACATTGAAATAGCGCAGGCAGCCGGTGGACAGGGAGTGCGCCCGCCCGGTCGCCCGGACCAGCCACTCCCCGGCGAGCTTGGTCTCACCGTACGGATTGATCGGGGCACAGGGAGTCTCCTCGGTGATGAGATCCACGTCCGGTACGCCGTACACGGCGGCCGAGGAGGAGAAGAGGAAGCTCCGCACACCTGCCGCGACCACGGCCTCGAGCAGGACGGTCAGCCCCGACACGTTCTCCCTGTAGTAGTGCAGCGGCTTCTCGACGGACTCGCCCACCTGTTTCTTCGCTGCGAGATGCACCACACCCGTCACCGCGTGCCTGGCGAGCGTGCGGTCGAGCAGCGCGCGGTCGGCGACCGAGCCGCGGATCAGTGGTACGTCGGCCGGGATCCGGTCGCGGATGCCGGTCGAGAGGTCGTCGAGCACGACCACCCGCTTCCCGGCAGCCGCCATGGCCCGCACCACATGTGCACCGATATATCCTGCTCCGCCTGTGATCAGCCATGTCATACCCGTCAGCCTAGGTCTATGCCGCTGCGGTGTGTGAGCCGAGGCGGAGTCAGGTACACCCGCGGTTTGTGAGCCGGGGCCGGGATCGACGATGATGATCGCGGGCGGCGCCGCATGATGCCGGTCCGCCCCGAACGGAGCACAAACGGGCAGTGAACTCCCGCTTCCGTTCATCCGATAGCCTCTGCCGACGTGCCGCCGGCCCGCATCCGGGCCGCATTGTCGCGCGCCGACCCTGTCAGCACCAAGGAGTGAGTTCGTCTGTCGACCGCCATCCTCACCGGTGCACCGGTACCCGGATCGTCGCTCGCGGACGATCTGAGGTCGCTGGGCTTCGAGGTGCAGACCGCCGCTGATGTCACCGAGGCCGCCGAGCTGCTCTCCGCGGCTCCCGCCGACGCCCGCGTCGCGCTCGTCGATCCCCGCTTCGTCGGACACGTCCACGCCCTCCGGCTCGGACTGACCGACCCCCGCTTCCCCGCCGTCACCGTCCCCGGTGCGCTCACCGCACAGCCGGAGGCGCGCCCCGCGCTCGTCCGCGCCCTGCGCAGCGCCACCACGGCCGTCAGTGCGGGCGTCCCCCTGGGACGGGCCGACGGCGCGGACACCGTGCCCGTCACCGACCGCACCGTGCCGGGCCGCCTCGCCGTCGCGCTGGAGGCCGAGGGCACTGCCGTGCAGCGTCCGGAGCTCGGCTCGCTCGTCGCGGCCGTCCCCGTCGACCGGGCCGCCCGCGCCACCGCCCAGTCCGCCGTGGACGCGGTCGACGACGAGGCGGTACGGCTGCGCAGCGCCGTGAAGGCCCGCGACGGCTTCTTCACCACCTACTTCATCAGCCCGTACTCGCGCTACATCGCCCGCTGGTGCGCGCGCCGCGGTCTCACCCCGAACCAGGTCACCACCGCCTCCCTGCTCACCGCGCTGATCGCTGCGGGCTGCGCGGCGACCGGCAGCCGCGGCGGGTACATCGCCGCGGGACTGCTGCTGCTCTTCTCCTTCGTCCTGGACTGCACCGACGGGCAGCTCGCCCGCTACTCGCTGCAGTACTCGACGATGGGCGCCTGGCTGGACGCCACGTTCGACCGGGCCAAGGAGTACGCGTACTACGCGGGCCTCGCCCTCGGCGCGGCCCGCAACGGCGACGACGTATGGGCGCTCGCCCTCGGCGCGATGGTGCTGCAGACCTGCCGCCATGTCGTCGACTTCTCGTTCAACGAGGCCAACCACGACGCGGTCGCCAATTCGAGCCCGACGGCAGCCCTCTCCGACAAGCTCGACAGCGTCGGCTGGACGGTCTGGCTGCGCCGCATGATAGTGCTGCCGATCGGCGAGCGCTGGGCGATGATCGCTGTGCTGACCGCGGTGACGACCCCGCGGATCGTTTTCTACGCTCTGCTGATCGGCTGCTCCGTCGCTGCCTGCTACACCACTGCCGGCCGCCTGCTGCGCTCGCTGACCCGCAAGGCGCAGCGCACCGACCGGGCCGCCCAGGCGCTCGCCGACCTCGCGGACTCCGGGCCGCTGGCCGACCTCGTGGCGGCGAGGGGACCTCGCATCCGGGGCGGATGGGCCGCCCCGGTGGTGGCCCTCGTCGGTGCGGCCGCCCTGATCAGCGCCGCTCTGCTGCAGCCGTTCGGCAGTCGGCAGATGATCGTCGCCGCGGTGTTCTACGCGGTCTGCTCCGGCGTCGCCGTCGCCCGCCCCCTCAAGGGCGCACTCGACTGGCTCGTGCCCCCGATATTCCGGGCGGCGGAGTACTGCACGATCCTTGCTCTGGCCGCCCGCAGTGATGTCGACCAAGCCCTTCCTGCGGCTTTCGGGCTGATTTCGGCCGTCGCCTACCATCACTACGACACGGTGTACCGCATTCGCGGGGGCACTGGCGCGCCGCCCCAGTGGCTGGTGCGAACGATCGGTGGGCACGAGGGCCGGACCCTGGTGGTGGCCGTACTCGCCGCCGTACTCACTCGGCAGTCAGGTTTCACCGTGGCACTCACCGCTCTCGCGGTGGCCGTGGCCGCGGTGGTGCTTGCCGAGTCCATCCGCTTCTGGGTGTCCTCCGGAGCACCTGCCGTTCACGACGAAGGAGAACCCGCATGATCGGCCTCGTACTCGCAGCCGGTGCAGGACGGCGTCTGCGCCCCTACACCGACACGCTTCCGAAGGCCCTCGTGCCGGTCGACGGCGAGAAGACCGTGCTCGACCTGACGCTCGCCAACTTCGCGGAGATCGGCCTCACCGAGGCCGCGATCGTCGTCGGCTACCGCAAGGAGGCCGTCTACGACCGCAAGGCCGAGCTGGAGGCGAAGTACGGCCTGACGCTCACCCTTGTCGACAACGACAAGGCCGAGGAGTGGAACAACGCCTACTCCCTGTGGTGTGCCCGTGAGGTCCTGAAGCGGGGCGTCATCCTGGCCAACGGCGACACCGTGCACCCGGTGTCCGTGGAGAAGACGCTCCTCGCCGCCCGCGGCAACGGACAGAAGATCATCCTCGCCCTCGACACGGTGAAGAACCTCGCCGACGAGGAGATGAAGGTCATCACCGACGGCGACAAGGGCGTCCGGCGGATCACCAAGCTGATGGACCCGGCCACGGCGACCGGCGAGTACATCGGCGTCACCCTGATCGAGCCCGAGGCCGCCGAGGAGCTCGCCGACGCCCTGAAGGCGACGTTCGAGCGCGACCCCGACCTCTACTACGAGGACGGCTACCAGGAGCTCGTCAACCGCGGCTTCACCGTCGACGTGGCCCCCATCGGCGAAGTGACGTGGGTCGAGATCGACAACCACGACGACCTCGCGAAGGGCCGTGAGATCGCGTGCCAGTACTGACCCGGCTCATCCCGTCCCCGGTCGTCGTCGACATCCGCGGCGGCGCCCTGGACGACCTGGCCGGCCTCCTCGCCGACCAGCGGATCTCCTCCTCCGGCAAGCTCGCCGTCGCGATCAGCGGCGGCTCGGGCCGGGTCCTGCGCGAGCGGCTGTCCCCGGTGCTGCCGGGCGCCCACTGGTATCAGGTCGCCGACGGCACGATCGACTCCGCCGTGCGGCTCGCCGACGAGATCAAGGGCAACCGGTACGACGCCGTGGTCGGCCTCGGCGGCGGCAAGATCATCGACGTGGCGAAGTACGCCGCGGCGCGCGTCGGCATGCCGATGGTCGCGGTTGCGACGAACCTCTCGCACGACGGTCTCTGCTCGCCCGTGGCGACCCTGGACAACGACAACGGACGGGGCTCGTACGGGGTCCCCACCCCGATCGCCGTCGTCATCGATCTCGACATCATCCGCGAGGCGCCCGCCCGCTTCGTCCGCTCCGGCATCGGCGACGCGGTCTCCAACATTTCCTGCGTGGCCGACTGGGAGCTCGCCCATGACGTCAAGGGCGAGGAGATCGACGGGCTGGCGGCCGCCATGGCCCGGCAGGCGGGTGAGGCCGTGCTGCGCCACCCCGGCGGGGTCGGCGACGACGCCTTCCTGAAGGTGCTCGCGGAGGGCCTGGTGCTCACCGGCATCTCCATGTCGGTCGCCGGGGATTCCCGGCCGGCCTCGGGCGCCTGTCACGAGATCAACCACGCCTTCGACCTGCTGTACCCCAAGCGCGCTGCCAGCCACGGCGAGCAGGTCGGCCTCGGCGCCTGCTTCGCCATGTACCTGCGAGGTGCGCGCGAGGAGTCGCTGCTCATGGTGACCACCCTGCGCCGGCACGGGCTGCCGGTCCTGCCCGAAGAGATCGGCTTCACCGCCGACGAGTTCGTCCAGGCCGTCGACTACGCCCCGCAGACCCGTCCGGGACGCTTCACGATCCTCGAACACCTCAACCTGTCCACCGACCAGATCAGGGACGCGTACGCCGACTATGCCAAGACCATCAGTAGCTGAACTCCGTCCGGTCGTTCACCCGGAGGGTGTGAAGGACCGGCGCAGCGGTGAACACTGGGCCGGGCGCATGTACATGCGGGAGATCTCGCTGCGCATAGACCGGTACCTGGTGAACACCAAGATCACGCCGAACCAACTGACCTACCTGATGACGGTCTGCGGCGTCCTCGCTGCCCCGGCCCTGCTGGTGCCCGGGATCGCGGGCGCCGTCCTCGGGGTGGTGATGGTCCAGCTCTATCTGCTGCTCGACTGCATCGACGGCGAGATCGCCCGTTGGAAGAAGCAGTTCTCGCTCGGCGGCGTCTATCTGGACCGCGTCGGCGCCTACCTCTGCGACGCCGCGGTGCTGGTCGGCTTCGGGCTGCGCGCGGCTGATCTGTGGGGCTCCGGGCGGATCGACTGGCTGTGGGCCTTCCTCGGTACCCTCGCCGCCCTCGGCGCTGTCCTGATCAAGGCCGAGACCGACCTTGTCGGCGTCGCCCGTCACCAGGGCGGACTGCCGCCGGTCAAGGAGGCGGCGTCGGAGCCGCGCTCGTCCGGTCTGGCACTGGCCCGCAAGGCCGCCGCGGCGCTGAAGTTCCACCGCCTGGTGCTCGGGATCGAGGCATCCCTGCTGATCCTGGTCCTGGCGGTCCTGGACTCGGTCAGGGGCGACCTGTTCTTCTCCCGGCTCGGCGTCGCCGTGCTGGCCGGTATCGCCCTCGTACAGACGCTGCTGCACCTGGTGTCGGTCCTGGCGTCGAGCAGGCTGAAGTGAGCACCCCCATGAAGCTCGGCGCGGTCATCATCACGATGGGCAACCGTCCTGACGAACTGCGCGCCCTCCTCGATTCGGTCGCCAAGCAGGACGGCGACCGGATCGAGGTGGTGGTCGTCGGCAACGGCGCCCCGGTCCCGGACGTCCCCGCGGGCGTACGGACCGTCGAGCTCCCCGAGAACCTCGGCATCCCCGGCGGCCGCAACGTCGGCATCGAGGCGTTCGGCCCGTCCGGCGCCGACGTCGACGCGCTGCTCTTCCTCGACGACGACGGACTGCTGCCGCTGACCGACACCGCCGAGCTGTGCCGGCAGGCGTTCGAGCAGGACCCGAAGCTGGGCATCATCAGCTTCCGGATCGCCGACCCGGACACCGGCGTGACCCAGCGCCGCCACGTGCCACGGCTGCGCGCCGCCGATCCGATGCGCTCGTCGCGGGTGACGACCTTCCTGGGCGGCGCCAACGCCGTCCGTACCCAGGTCCTCGCCGAGGTCGGCGGGCTGCCGGGCGACTTCTTCTACGCGCACGAGGAGACGGATCTCGCCTGGCGGGCACTGGACGCCGGCTGGATGATCGACTACCGCGCGGACATGGTCCTCAACCACCCGACCACCGCACCCTCCCGGCACGCGGTCTACCACCGTATGGTGGCCAGGAACCGGGTCTGGCTGGCGCGCCGCAATCTGCCCGCGCCCCTGGTCCCCGTCTACCTCGGCGTCTGGCTGCTGCTGACACTGCTCCGCAAGCCCTCGGGCCCCGCGCTGAAGGCATGGTTCGGCGGCTTCCGGGAAGGCTGGACCAAGCCCTGCGGACCACGCCGTCCGATGCAGTGGCGCACGGTATGGCGGCTGACCAGACTCGGCCGACCTCCCGTGATCTGAGAGGCTCGCCTCTGAGAGCATGAGGCGTATTTTTTTCTTACGGGACCTGTCCGCCTGAACCGCGACCGCGACTGGCTGCGCATCTTGAATACGAGAGTTTCATCTGGTGAGTGACACAACCCATGACGGTGCGGTCGCGCTGAGCACCCCGCCATCCGCCGACGACGGCCTGAGCGCCGCCGCACTGGCAGGCAAGTACGGCCTGACGGTGAGCGGCGCCCGGCCCGGGCTGTTCGAGTACGTCCAGCAGCTCTGGGGCCGCCGCCACTTCATCATGGCGTTCTCCCGCGCCAAGCTGACCGCCCAGTACAGCCAGGCCAAGCTCGGCCAGCTGTGGCAGGTGGCCACGCCGCTGCTCAACGCCCTGGTCTACTACTTGATCTTCGGGCTGATCCTGGGCACCAGGAAGGGCATGACCCAGGAGGTCTTCATTCCCTTCCTGGTGACGGGCGTCTTTGTCTTCACCTTCACGCAGAGCTCGGTGACCGCGGGCGTACGGGCGATCTCGGGCAACCTCGGACTGGTCCGAGCCCTGCACTTCCCCCGCGCGTCGCTGCCCATCTCGTTCTCGCTGCAGCAGCTCCAGCAACTGCTGTTCTCGATGATCGTGCTGGCGGTCGTGGCGGTCGGCTTCGGCAGCTACCCGTCGCTCTCCTGGCTGCTGATCGTTCCCGCGCTGGTCATGCAGTTCGTCTTCAACACCGGCCTGGCCCTGATCATGGCCCGGCTCGGCAGCAAGACCCCCGACCTCGCCCAGCTGATGCCGTTCATCATGCGCACCTGGATGTACGCGTCCGGTGTCATGTTCTCCATCCCGGTCATGCTCAAGGACAAGCCGGAGTGGATCGCGAGCGTGCTGCAGTACAACCCGGCGGCGATCTACATGGACCTGATCCGCTTCGCGCTGATCGACGGCTACGGCTCCGAGAACCTGCCGCCGCACGTCTGGATCGTCGGGCTTGCCTGGTCGGCCTTCATCGGCCTCGCAGGCTTTGTGTACTTCTGGAAGGCAGAGGAACGGTACGGCCGTGGCTGAGGACAACACTTCGGGGCGCATCCCCACCGTCATCGCCGACGATGTGCACATCGTGTACCGGGTCAACGGCGCCGGCGGAGGCAAGGGCAGTGCCACCGCGGCGCTGAGCCGGATACTGCGCCGTGGCAAGGGCGAGGCGCGCGGAGTCCGGAAGGTGCACGCCGTACGCGGTGTCTCCTTCACCGCCTACCGGGGCGAGGCCATCGGCCTCATCGGCACCAATGGCTCCGGCAAGTCGACCCTGCTGCGGGCCATCGCCGGTCTGCTGCCGACCGAGCACGGCAAGGTGTACACGGACGGACAGCCGTCGCTGCTCGGCGTGAACGCGGCGCTGATGAGCGATCTGACCGGCGAGCGGAACGTGGTGCTCGGCGGGCTCGCGATGGGCATGACGCGTGAGGAGATCCGCGAGCGCTACCAGGGGATCGTCGACTTCTCGGGCATCAACGAGAAGGGCGACTTCATCACCCTCCCGATGCGGACGTACTCCTCCGGTATGGCCGCCCGGCTCCGGTTCTCCATCGCCGCCGCCAAGAACCACGATGTCCTCATGATCGACGAGGCGCTGGCCACCGGTGACCGCAAGTTCCAGATCCGCTCCGAGAAGCGCATCCGCGAGCTGCGCAAGGAGGCGGGCACGGTCTTCCTGGTCAGCCACAGCAACAAGTCCATCAGGGACACCTGCGACCGGGTGCTCTGGCTGGAGAAGGGCGAGCTGCTGATGGACGGCCCGACCGACGAGGTCCTCAAGGCGTACGAGCGGGAGACCGGGAAGTAGGGCCTCCGCCGTCCCCCTCACGGCAGCGG
>NZ_JBHVEE010000011.1:0-119749 GCF_042802415.1 Streptomyces sp. NPDC057486
GTTGATAGGCCAGATGTGGAAGCCCGGTAACGGGTGGAGCTGACTGGTACTAATAGGCCGAGGGCTTGTCCTCAGTTGCTCGCGTCCACTGTGTTAGTTCTGAAATAACGAACGGCCGTGTTGTTGTCCGGTGTTGGTTAATTTCATAGTGTTTCGGTGGTCATTGCGTTAGGGAAACGCCCGGTTACATTCCGAACCCGGAAGCTAAGCCTTTCAGCGCCGATGGTACTGCAGGGGGGACCCTGTGGGAGAGTAGGACGCCGCCGAACAATTATTCCGGGAAAGCCCCGCACCTCTGGTGCGGGGCTTTTCTGCGTTCACGGGGCCGTGTTCAGTCCGACGGCGACCATACGTAAGGGGTCGTCGTGGTCACTGCGTGAAAGCCGAGGCGGCGCAGGATCGGTGCGCTGTTGTCGGACGCGTCCACCTGCAGATATGGCACTCCGCGGGCTGCCGCAATTTCGGCGCGGGCAGCGACCAGAGCGCGGTAGATACCGCGTCCTCGCCAGGTGGAGAGCGTGGAGCCGCCCCACAGGCCGGCGAATTCGGTTCCCGTCCTGAAGACCAGCCAGGCAGCGGAGACAAGTTCGCCGTCTGCCTCGGCGACCAGGACGGTGATGTCGTCCGGGGCAGCGGCTATCCGGCCCACCAGGTCGTCCCCGATCATGCTCAGGTCCTGGCCCCAGATGACCGACTCCATCGCCGCTATGCGGTGCATGTCCGCGGCTTCGGTGACCCGGCGGAGTGCGACGCCGTCCGGGAGCACGGGCGGTGACGCCATGTCCTTCGTGAGGCCGATGAGGATGGTCTCCTCGTCCTCCGCGGTGAACCCGGCGGCGCGCAGGCGGTCGGTGAGGTCCGCCGGACGGTCGTGGCCTCGTATCTTCCACTCCACCGCCTCTCCCCGGGCAGCGAAGTAGTCACGCTGACGGGCGATCAACTCGTCGAGTTCGGCGCCCCGGATGCCCAGGTCGCGCGGGGCGCTGATGAAACCGCGGAACTGGCCGACGGTCCGTGTCAGGGGGCCGTCCTGTTCGTGGCTGACCCCTGCCGGGGGGTGGGGCGGCACGCCGCGCATCTGCTCGTCATAGGCCGCGAGCAGGCCATTCATGTCTGTCACGCGAGTAGACAGTACGAGCTGGTGCGGGCCCGGGAGCACGAATTCGATTGCCCGAGGACGGGATGCCGGACAGGATCGGTGGATGGACTATGTGATTCGCCCTGTACGCGCCGAGGAATGGCCGCTGGTCAAGGACATACGGCTCGCCGCCCTGCAGGATCCCGCGGCTCCTGTGGCGTTCCTGGAGACGTACGAGCAGGGCGTGGCTCAGCCCGACGAGTTCTGGCAGGGGCGCGCGGCCGGTGGGGCGGAGTCCAGTGGCGACGAGACACGTCAGTTCATCGCCGAGGCCACCGACGGGAGGTGGGCCGGCACGATCAGCGTGCTCATCGAGCGGCCGGACGAGGACCTGCGGTTCGGTGCGCCCGCCAAGGTTCACCAGGCCCATGTGGTCGGGGTCTTTGTGCGGCCCGAGGCGCGGGGCAGCGGGCTGGCCGACCAGTTGTTCCGGGCCGGGGTCGACTGGGCGTGGTCGCTGGGAGAGCCGCGGATCGAGAGGGTGCGTCTCTATGTCCACGAGAACAACCCGCGGGCCAGTGCGTTCTACCGTCGGTTCGGTTTCGTACCGACCGGGGAGACCCTCGCCGAGCCGGACGATCCGACGGTGTTCGACCAGGAGTACGAGATCGTTCGTCCGCTCTGATGGCTTGACGCACCGGATCGGCCGGCTGTCGTCCCGAGCGGTCGGGCTTTCCGGCAGCCTCGGTACCCGTCACATGACTCCTGGTGACTCCTGGTGCCGTGGGGGGCACTGGAGCGGGGACGACCAGCGGGCCCGGGCCTGTTCCTTCGAGCGGAGCAGGACGAGCGTCGGCAGGCCCTGGTCCTGGCCGGTCGACAGCAGTTCAGGGAGTTGGGGGAGCGGTGCCACAGCCGCGACGTCGTCGAGGATCAAGGCCATTGGTGGGTCGAGCCGACCGTCGGTTGACCGTGCGGCCAAGCGGCGGCCGTGCTCGACCACGTGTGAGGCGAGGGCGGTGAGGAGGGGCATCGCACCGGGTGCGGAGCGAGGATCCTCGATGGGTTCACCGACCACATAGAGCGTGCCCCCTTCGCCCGCAAAAGATTCCAGTACCAGCGAATCGGCCCGGTTCGGTGTGCAGGCCTCGCGGATGTGGACCGAGGAGAGTGCGGCGAACGCCCGTACCGTCAGCTCCTGGGCCATTTCCCGGCGTTCGGGGTGACCGGTGAGCGCGGACTCCAGCAGGCCGGCGAGTCCGGAGGACGCCTTGGGATGGGTACGGAGCAGGCGTACGGGTTCATGGGCGCTGCCGCTGAGGGCCCAGCGGTGGACCTGGCGGAACGGGCGACCGTCTATGGCGGCGGCGTGCAGCCAGCACTGGAGCAGGGTCTCCGCGGTCTCGGCCGTCATCGCGTCGATACGGGCCTGCGGCCGGACCGGGGCGAGGAGCGCGGCGGCGCGAGCGGCTGCCGTATCGGGCTGTTCGCATCCGGCGGTGGGGGACCAGTGGAGGCGGGCCGGGGTGTCACAGAGGTGGCCGGGGTCGTAGACGAGGACCGGGCCGAGTTTGGCGCGGGCGTCCTTCGTCTCCGCCCAGACGGTGGGGTCCGAGGTGATGACGAGGGCGGGTCCGTCCGCCTCCCGGATCGCCTGGACGACCGTGGGCCGGCGGGTGGCGGCTGGGCCGTAGACGACGAGAGGTGTGCGAGGGGAAGGGACGGCCGGCGCGAGGAGAGTGGGCGCGGGGCTCTCGGCGGATTCGGCCGGTGCCGGGCCGGCTGCGACAGCGGGGGCGGGTGTGGGCACAGGCGCGGGCGCAGGTGCGGGGACGGAAGCTTCCACCCCTGCGGGCTCCTCGCGCCTCGCGTGCGCCGTGCGTCTCGCGTCGTTCTCCACGTCCCGCGCTTCGACGGTCGGTGCGAAGCGCTCTTCGCGGCGCTCCTCCCGCCGATGTGCTCGTACCATGCGCCAGCGGGCCACCACGCCCATCACGAACACTGTCAGCACCATGAGCACCATGAGTTCGCCTATGAACAGGCCCCAGAACAGCCCGTACCCGGAGAGCTGGTCCGCCGGTGTGTCGGGCCAGGCTGCCGGGATGTCGTGCGGGGACGCCGCCAGCCGGCGCATGGCAAGCGGCGTCTCGGTGAAGGTGACGCCCTTCGGCCACGCGCCGTGCGTGAACAGTCCGGACAGACCGGTGGCCGTCCAGGCCAGGAGGGCCAGCCCGAGCAGGAAGCCCAGCAGGCCGACCAACAGACCGTCCGGGATGCCGCCGGTGCTCGGACCGGTCTGCTGCTCTGTACGCCCTGCCATGTCATGCCACCGTTGACTCGGACGACTCGTTCAGTCGTTGCTGGTGCTCGATGCGGGCCGCGCGCTGTTCGGTCTCCAGCTCTGCGGCCCGTACGTCCTCCGGCAGCAGATCGACTGCGGACGACTCGGTCATCGCGCGGTCGGTGAAGACCAGTGGCCGTTCCGCCTCGGTGATCAGGTGTTTGACGACCTGTACGTTCCCGTTGACGTCCCATACCGCGATGCCGGGGGTGAGGGTGGGGATGATCTCGACCGCCCAGCGGGGCAGGCCGAGTACGCGCCCGGTCGCTCTGGCCTCGTCGGCCTTCTGCGCGTAGATCGTCCGGGTCGACGCCATCTTGAGGATCGCCGCCGCCTCGCGTGCCGCGGCCCCGTCGACCACGTCGCTGAGGTGGTGGACCACGGCGACGAACGACAGCCCCAGCCGTCGGCCGAACTTCAGCAGCCGTTGGAAGAGCTGGGCGACGAACGGTGAATTGATGATGTGCCAGGCCTCTTCGACCAGGAAGATGCGCTTCTTCCGGTCGGGCCTGATCCAGGTGTGTTCCAGCCAGACGCCGACGATCGCCATCAGGATCGGCATCGCGATCGAGTTCCGGTCGATGTGCGAGAGGTCGAAGACGATCAGGGGCGCGTCCAGGTCGATACCGGCGGAGGTCGGGCCGTCGAACATGCCGCGCAGGTCACCGTCGACGAGCCGGTCCAGGACGAGGGCGACGTCGAGACCCCAGGCGCGCACGTCGTCTATGTCGACGTTCATCGCCTCGGCGGACTCGGGTTCCGGGTGGCGCAGTTGCTCGACGATGTCGGTCAGTACGGGTTGCCGCTCGTTGATCGTCTGGTTGACGTAGGCGTGCGCGACCTTCAGCGCGAAGCCGGACCGTTCGTCGAGGCCGTGGCCCATCGCGACTTCGATGATCGTACGGAGCAGGGCGAGCTGGCCCGTCGTGGTGATCGACGGGTCCAGCGGGTTGAGCCGGATGCCGCCGTTCAGGGCCGCGGTCGGGTCGAGACGGATGGGGGTGAGGCCGAGCTCCTGGGCGATGAGGTTCCACTCGCCGACGCCGTCCTCGCCCTGGGCGTCGAGGACGACGACCTGGCGGTCGCGGAAGCGGAGCTGACGGAGCACGTACGTCTTCTCCAGCGCGGACTTGCCGTTGCCCGACTCGCCGAGCACCAGCCAGTGCGGGGCGGGGAGCTGCTGGCCATACAGCTGGAAGGGGTCGTAGATGTACCCCTTGCCGGAGTACACCTCGCGGCCGATGATCACGCCGGAGTCGCCGAGACCGGGTGCGGCGGTGGGCAGGTACACCGCCTGGGCCTGGCCGGTGGAGGTACGCACGGGCAGTCTGGTCGTCTCCACCTTCCCGAAGAGGAAGGAGGTGAAGGCATCCGACAACGCGGACAGCGGATCTCGCATGGCGTGACTGCCCTCTCGGTTAGCGACGGATGCCGGTGGCGAACGGCAGGGTGTTCACAAAGGCGCGGTGGTGCTCGCGGTCGCACCACTCCAGCTTCAGGTACGACTTGCCGGCCGAGGCCCGGATCGTCCGCTTGTCACGGGCGAGGGACTCGGGTGATCGCGACGACACGGTGATGTACCCCACGAGGTTCACTCCGGCCGCGCCGCTCGCGAGATCTTCACCCCGCTGGTCGAGCCTGCCGTGGGCGGCGATGTCGCGCGGGTCGACGGTCCGGTTCATCTTGGCCTGGCGGCTCGCCTCGGCCTCGTCGTTCGTCTTCTCCGTGAGCATCCGCTCGATGGCGACCTCGGTCGGTTCGAGGTCCATGCAGACCGCGACCGTACGGATGACGTCCGGGGTGTGGACGAGGAGCGGGGCGAGGAAGTTGACGCCGACGGGCGTCATCGGCCACTCCTTCACCCACGCCGTGGCGTGGCACCAGGGTGCACGTGTCGCCGATTCACGGGTCTTGGCCTGCAGATACGTCGGCTCGACCGCATCCAGTTCGGCGGGCCAGGCGTTGCGCTTCGTCATCGCCTGGATGTGGTCGATGGGGTGGTCGGGGTCGTACATCGAGTGCACGAGGGAGGCGAGCCGGCTCTGGCCGAGCGGCTGACGCACCCGGATGTCGGCTTCGGCGAGGCGGGCGCAGATGTCGGTCAGTTCGCGCGCCATGACGACGGCGAGCCCCGCGTCCCGGTCGAGCTTGCGGCCTGCCTGGGGGCGGGCGGCGCGGGCCATGGCGTTCGCCTCGGCGGCCAGCTCGCGGTTGAAGTGCATGCACGCGACGAGGTAGGCGCGGTGCTGTTCGCTGGAGGTGGAGACCATCGACTGGAGCTGGTCGTACGACTCCTGCAGCCAGCCCGGGGCCGTCTTGTCGCCCCGCTGGGCGACGTCCTTCGCGTGCGCGTCGGGGTCGGCGGGCAGGGTGCGGGCCAGCATCTGGATGCGGGTCACGAAGCCGTCGCCGTTCGCCACGTGCTTGAGCAGCGTGCCGAACCGGTCGACCAGCGCCTCCTGGTCCTCGCTGTCGCGGAGTCCGACGCCGGGACCCTCGATCTCGATCGCCGCGGTGACGGTGCGGCGGTCGGCGTGCAGCAGTACGGCGATCTCGTCCGGGCCGAAGGGGGCGGAGAGCCAGTTGATCCGGCCGATGCCGGGGGGCGGCCCGACCTCGACCTCGCGGCCGTCGCCCCGTACGCCCGCTTCCATGGCGGAGGAACGGTAGGTCGCGCCGCGGCGCACCGACCGCTTGAAGCTGCGGTTGATCTCGAACCATTTGTAGAAGGTGCGGTGCTTGTACGGGACGTACACGATCGCCAGCGCCAGCAGCGGGAAGCCCGTGAGCAGCACGATCCGCAGGGACAGGACGGGGACGATCAGCCCGCTCATCATGCCGAGGAACGCGCCGACGATGATCAGTGCGATCTCGCCGGTTTCGCGGTTCTTGCCGACGATCGCGTTCGGCCGGGCCCGGCCGATGAGATACGTACGGCGGGGCGCGACCGGATGGGCCTGGGTCGTCAACGCCCTCCACCTCCTGTGCTGTTGTTACCTGCATTGCCTGTACCGCCGCCCCGGCTGGCGCGGCTGCTGTGCGGGGTGCCGGAGGCGGGGCCCGATCCGCTGCGGGGCGGAGGTGCGGCGGAGGGGACAGATCCGCCGCCGACCCCGCTCCCGCCGGTGTTGCGGGAGCTGTGCGCGGCCACACCGCCGCTGACCGGGTTGGCGGGCCTGCCGCCGCTGTTGCCGCCGCCCTGTCCGCCGTTGTCGCCGCCGCTCCGGCTGCTGTGGGTCTTGATGCCCTGGGAGACGAGGGCGGCGGGGGAACTGATCAGGGCTGCGGCCTGGGCGCCGTCGGTGGCCTGCTTGCGGTTGGTGCGGGCGCCCTGGATCTCGTCGCCGAAGCCCGGGACGAAGCGGTAGATCATCGCCGAGGCGAAGATTGCCAGGAGGATGATGGCGAGCCCGGAGACGACGGCGGAGAACGCGTTCGGTCCCCCGTCGGAGGAGAGCGCGCCGGCCAGCCCGAGCACGATGACGATGACCGGCTTCACCATGATCACCGCGATCATGATGCCCGCCCAGCGGCGGACATGACCCCACATGTTCTTGTCGACGAGCCCCGAGTAGACGACGACGCCGAGCAGCGCGCCGACGTAGAGCAGGGCGGCCCGGATCACGAGCTCCAGCCAGAGCACGCCCGCGGCGAGGATCGACACGAGCGAGACGACGATCAGCATGATCGGCCCGCCGCCGATGTCGGAACCCTTGCTCAGCGCCTCGGCGAAGGAACCGAAGAAGACATCGGTCTGCCCGCCGGAGGACGACGCGATGACATCGGTGACCCCGTCGGTCGCCGACACGACCGTGTAGAGGATGAGCGGCGTGAAGGCGGACGCGAGGACGGTCAGCCAGAGGAACCCGACAGCCTCGGAGATCGCGGTGGCCACCGGAACGCCACGGATGGCGCGCTTGGCGACGGCGAGCAGCCAGAGGACGAGGGTGAGCACGGTGGAGGCGGCGAAGATGACCGCGTACTGCTGGAGGAACTTGGGGTTGGTGAAGTCGACGTTCGCCGTGCCTTTGACTGCGTCGCTGAGCTTGCCGACGATCCAGGCCGCGGCGTCGGCGCAGCCACGGGCGAGGGAGGAGAGGGGGTCGAGGGCGTTGGCGGCGTCGTCGGGGGAGGTGGTTTTGGGGGCGCCTGCGTCGCCGTTTTCGCAGTAGTCCTTGGCGAGTCCGACGATGAGGTCACAGGCGTTGTTGGTCTTACTCGGAGATGGGCTCGGGGTCGGACTCGGTGCTGCGGTGGCACGGGACGCCAAGAGGACGATCGTGGCTGGGACGCTTCCCAGAACGGACGTGACAGAGATCGCACGGGAGCGACGGCTAGCGGGCATAGGTAAAGCCTCCGTACTGCTCAACCGCACCGGCGATGTCGTCTGCAGTCGATGCCCGATTGTCCCCGCTGACCGGTGTTGGGCCTTCTGTCTGGTTCGACGACTCGATCTTCCAGTCGTTCCCGACCCATTTCAGGTTCTCGGTGATGGTGAACCAGGTCTCAGTGACGGGCTTGGTGGAGCCTTGACCGGCCATCCCGACGAGGCCTGTGCACCAGACCTCGACGGTGGCTGTGTCCCCGGTCTGTTTGGTCACCTTGGTGCCCACAGGCACGGTCCGGGAGACGAACGTCAGTCCCTTGGGGGTGCTGCCGTCTTCGTTCAACCCGACATTGGCGAAGAGGCTTGCGGAGTATGCCTTGTCCATGTCGGCTTGGAGGCGGTCGACCACAGCCGGGTCGTGAGTGGCTTGCAGGATTCCCCGGCGTGCGGCGGCATTGAACATGTCGGCAGAACCGAGTGCTACGGCGTAATTAGTTGCAGCGCTCTGCGCACCCTGAGCATCGTGCGCGAACCCCGACGCGATCGTGCCGTTCTTCCCCGTCACCGGCTTCGTGCCCGTCGCCGCGGTAGGCGCCGAGCCCGCCTTGCTGCCGCCGCCGCTCCCTTCCGACGCCCCGCCGTCGTTCCCGCCCCCGCCCGTGTTCGCGAACGCGATAGCCGCGATGAGGAGGACGACCACGCCGACCACCATGACCAGGGACCGTGAACTGCGGGCCGGCCGACGGGAGCCGCCGTAGCCGTCGCCGCCCCCGCCGTCGGGGAATCGTGTACGGGTCTGGCGTGTTCCGCCAAGGGTGCTGTATCCATCGTCCGTACGGCCTGTGCCCGAGTCGCTGTAGCCGTGATCGTCGCCGGCACTCATGCTGCGTAGGCCCCCTCAACCGTGTGCGATTCCGCGTAGTACGACGGTAGCCGTGCTGGTTCCCGCGCGGACGCGGTGTGGTGACTCGACATCAGGGAGACGCAACCTCTGCCGGTGGGCACGACGGACGGATGGGGTGGAAGCGGAACGGAGGCGGCGGCAGCCTTCCGGGCAGGCTGACGGACGGCTAGATGGCCATCCCGTAGACGATGGTGAACAGGGTTCCCAGTGATCCAATGATGAACACACCGGTCAGACCGGCAACGATCAGGCCCTTGCCCTGTTCTGCGCTGAACGTGTCGCGCAACGCCGTCGCGCCGATGCGCTGCTTGGCTGCTCCCCAGATGGCGATGCCGAAGCAGAGCAGGATGGCAACGGCCATGACGACCTCGATCATCACTTTGGCTTCGTCGCCCAGGGCTCCGAACGGCCCCCACTTGGGAGCGATGCCGTTGATGATGGTGCTGATGCCGCCCTTATCAGTGTCAGCTGCCAGGACCATGTAAGTCACCGCCCCTGTTGGGTAGTTCACTGCCCCTGCCACGTGGCACGGGTCGCTCTCTATCTTCGCTGATGAATCTGCCCAGGTGGGACGACTTGGCACCTCTCTTTCATGGGATCTCGCACGTTTGACCGGTCCGACCGCCCTGACCTGCGGATCGAATCGGTGTGTGACCACATATGTATGGTTACTCTGTGTATCACGGAGGGTGACTCTGGGCAATCATCGTCTTCTCGCCACCCTGGCCGAAGCCTGCCCCCGGTCCCTTCTCGCGCCCATCGGAGCAGGCGGGTTGAGGGTCAGTCAGAGGACGGAACGGCAGGGTCCCGGCGGGCGGGGCGGTGTCGTCCAGCTCTTCGGTGGCCGGAAGTCGCACCAGGAGCCGTCGAAGGGAAAGGTTCCGGCCTCGACCAGTCGTGCGACTCTGGTGCCCTCGGCGCGGATCGCGGCCGCTTCATCGGCCGACCAGTAGACGGGGTGGCCGGTCTTCTCGGCGAAGGATTCCTCGTCCTTCCACTGCCAGGACCGGTCAGGTGCGACGTTGATGTCGAGCTCGTGGTCGGCGATGTCGATGTCGTCGCCGTGGTGGACGCGGCGCTCCAGATTCACGTACCAACCGCGGAACTTTCCCCTGCGGCCGAAGAGCCACAGTACGGAATGTGCGGCGCCGGTGGGCTGATAGAAGAGGGCGCTGCCCATCGGCCACCGATCGGGGACCACCGGATATCCAGTGGCGGGTCGGTCGTCCGGGGCGATGTCCCGGAGATGTGCGCCTCCCGGGAGCTCTGTGCGCCACATGGGCGCGCCCGTCTCCATCCATATCAGCTGGCCCTCGTCCGTGCGGTCGACGAGACGTACGGGCACCGAGGCACTCAAGTGGCCGCCGATGAAGAAGTTCCAGTGCAGAATCCGGCCCGGTACGTCGTCCGTGGTGTTGATCAAGCGCGCGAGACGGTTCATGGATCAATCCTTGCTGCCGGGACCCGATGGTGGGGATGTGGTCATTTGTTCCCGGTCAGGAGCAAGTTCAATGCGCGGAGAGGGTGGTGACGTAACGAAAGCCCGTCGGTGGGACGGGCGGCGAGCAGTGAGGAGCAGGCCGGCTCTTGCCGTCCGACAGGCAGGAGCGTGAGCGGTCAGGTCGGGGTGACCGGGCCCTCGCCGGCCGGCTCCGCGAAGTGGTCGAACTCGCCGGCCATGACGCCCTTGGTGAAGGCCTCCCATTTCGTCCGGGTGGTCGTGACGATGGTGGACGGGTCGCCGGTCTCGCGGAGGTGGACGAACCCGTCCGCGCCGAAGGCGATCTCGATCCAGGGCCCGGGGCCGTCCTCCCCCTCAGGGGCGGCGCGGACCCACGTGAGGTCGGCGGGTATGCGCTGGTCAGCCAGCTCCGCCTCCGAATCCACCAGGGCCGCGTCTCACCGGGAGAATCGCCCTGAGCCGTCGCGTCCGTCACGGGGCGGTGTCTTCAAGCACTTCCCCCAGATCCCGTACGAAGCGAAGGCCCGGGCGGCCGCCCAGCCGGACCTCGCCGGTGGGTATGAATCCGGTGCGGGCCAGTACGGCTCGTGACCCGGCGTTGTCGAGGGTCGTGACGGCCCGCAGCGTCGTCAGACGGTACTCCGCGGCAGCACGGGCGCAGATCTCACGGACGGCGGCCGTGGCCAGTCCTTGTCCGGCGCTCTTCTCGGCGATCCGGTATCCGAGTTCGGCCGAACCGTCCGCCACGTCGACCAGGTTGACCCGCCCGACCACCGCACCGCCGGCGTCCACCAGCACATGGAGGAAGTGCAGCCCTGAAGCCTGTTCCGCTAGCAGTTCGTGATGGCGCGCATCGAAGTGGGCGAAGTAGTCGTCGCCACGGTCGGGAATCGACGCGGCGAAATAGGTTCGGTTCTCCTGCTCGAACGCAAGAAGAGCCGGGGCATGGTCGACACGAAGACGCTGCAGTTCAGCCATGCAGGGATCGTACTGAGCCGGATGCGCGATGCCGGGTGCGCTGGACGCGGGATCTGTCGGGTGGCCCTGCGGCCCCCGACCCCGTCGAGATCCGCGAAACCACGTGCGCCTGCGGCCTGCAAGTCGTCCTCGACGGCCCGGCGATGCGGCTTCCGCCCGACTGAACCCGAACCCGTGAGGTCGGGTTACGCAGGTGGCGGTGGGCGCCAGATGTTACTGCCCCCGGTCCTCAAGGGCGGAGGGCGCTTGAGGACCGGGGGGTCGGGACGGTGTGGTTGCGGGGCTTCCAGGGCGGGTTGCCGGGCGCCCACACCGTGCTGGTGTGCGGCTCAGCCCGCTGCCTCGGGCTCGGAGGCCCACGTTCCCAAGGAGATCTCGGCGGTGATGCCCGGTCCGAAGCCGGCCATGATGCCGCGCTGGCCGTGCAGGGTCGACGCCTCATCGAACATGCGGGCCAGGGCGTCGAGTACCACCGCGCTGGCGATGTTGCCGTACTCGGTGAGCGTGGCCCGGCTGAAGCGGAACGCTTCGGGCGGCACATCGAGGAAGCGGCTCAGGTCGTCCAGGATGCGCGGACCGCCGGCGTGGATGATGTAGAAGTCCAGCTTGCTGGCGTTCCACTGGTGCTGATCCGCGAGGGCGCTCAGGGCCGGCGCAAGCGGCTCCATGGTTCCGGGCACGCGCTTGTCGAGCTGGAAGTGGAAGCCCGTGGACCGGACCGCGTAGGAGATCCATTGCTCGGTGTCCGGGATGATGTACGACCCGTTGCGTTCCAGACGGACTCCGGTGCCGCCTTTGCCCCGTACCACGGCGGCGGCGATCCCGTCGCCGAACAATCCGTTGGACAACAGGGACCCCACGCCCAGATCGGTGGGCTGGTAGCACAGCGAGCAGAACTCGCAAGCTATGACGAGCACGTTGGCGTCGGGGTACGCCGTGCAGAAGTCGTGGGCCCGGTTGACGGCTGCACCGCCCGCTGCACAGCCCAGCTGGGCGATCGGCATCTGCCGCGTCTGCGGCCGGAAGCCCATCGTGTTGATGAGCCACGCGGTCGGCGGAGGCATCATGAAGCCGGTGCAGGAGACGTAGATGATCAAGTCGATCTGCGACGGCTCGAGTTCCGCCTGGTCCAGTGCCTGGCGGACAACAGCCGGGACGCGGGCCTTGGTCTGCGCCTCGTAGACTTCGCTGCGCGCATCGAACCCCGGGTGCTGCAGCACCTTTTCGATCGGCTGGATCAGGTGTCGTTTCTGAACCCCGGTGTGTTCGATCAGACGCAGGACCAGAGGGAGCTGCGGATGGTCACCGTGCAGCCGTTGTGCCAGTTCGAGGGTTTCGTCGTTGGTGATGACGTACTCGGGAACTGCGATTGCGGGCTTGCAGAGTACCGCCATGGATCTCCTCCTAGCGGACGATGAACCACACGGCCGAGCCCTGACCGGATGCGGGGGCAGGTGTCGGCCGACGGTAGCCACTGCGGCACCGTGCGTGGAGCGGCGCGCGACAGACCTTTTGGTCGCGGCGCCGAATTCCGTGCCCCTGGGACGGGCATGGACGGGCCGATCGACGAATGCGCTGAATTCTCACCGTATGGGCGGATGAATTTCGGTCGCACCTGATCGGCCCTGGAGATCACGCTACGACAGGCGGATGAGGGTCGCACGTCGGACGGAACGCGCTGTGCGGGAGCCCCGGATTGTCCTGGGATTTTGCCCCCTGAGGGCCAATGGGGGCACCGCTGACCACCTTGTTCGTCCTCGGCCACGGCGAGCGGACCGCCCGTGGCCGGCCCTGCCCGGCGCGTGCACGACCGGCCTGCCGATGGGCCGCCCCACGCCGGGAGACGCACGGCTGCGGGCGACGGTCACCGATCCCGTGGACCGGTGACCACAGGGTGGAGCGGCCGCCCCTCGCCGTCGCACGGTGCGAGCCACGAAGCCGGGTACGGGGCGCCCTGCTGCCCGGACGGCATCGATTCACCCGCTCGGCGGCGCCCGGGCTGCGCGCGGCGGCCCGGGCCTTCCCGCGCTATGGCCGGACCCGGGCCGGAGCGCGATGGGTCTCCATGGGCGCCGCCTCAGCGGTGGCCCTGACCACGTACCGCGGTTGCACGTAGAGCCTGGTGCCTCATTGCTGATGATCTTTGCGCGATGTCGCGTCGCGGTTGCCCTTCGCTGCAGGTCAGGGCACGCGCTCCAGCGACATCACGCGGCGAAACTCAGTAGAGGACCTCGCAAAATGGGCGCCCGGCCCGCGGCGCCCATTTTGCGAGGTCCTCTGACTCGGGTATCGACGTCACCAGGCGACTGGCAGTGCGAGCGGATAGCGCCAGATCGACGTCGTGTTCCAGGCCACTTCCTCGGCCGGCTTTGCCAGCCGAAGGTTGGGGAAGCGTTTCAGGAGGGTTCCGAATGCGACGTGGAGCTCCGTGGCGGCGAGCGGGGCGCCGAGGCAGTGGTGGCCACCCCAGCCGAAGGTCATGTGGGACGGACCTGTGCGTTCCAGGTCCAGCTCGTCAGGCCGGTCGAACTTCCGGCCGTCCCGGTTGGCCGTCAGGTAGGAGACGTGCACGATGTCTCCCGCTCGGATCTTCACCCCGCTCAGTACCACGTCCTCGGTGGCGACGCGGGGAATGCCGACGCCCTTGCGGAAGGGGATGAAGCGCAGCAGTTCCTCGATGGCCTGCGGGAGCATCTCGGGGCGGGCGCGCAGCGTGGCCAGCTCCTTGGGGCGAGTGAGCAGGGTGTATGCGATGTTCCCGATCTCATACGTGGTGGTGTCCTGGCCGGTGATGAGCAGGACCATGGCCATGACGGTCAGTTCTTGATCGTTGAGGAGCTCGTCCCCGTCGCGGGCGGCGGCCAGCGCGCTGATCAGGTCATCGCCCGGGTTCTGGCGCCGGTGCGCCGTCAGCTTCGCGAAGTAGGCGCGGAGATCGGCCTTGGCGCGGACCGCGTTCTCCCGGTTGTCGATACCGACGTCCATCATGGTCCGTGCGTGGGCGCGCAGTTGCGCGTCGTCGCCCTCGGGGATGTCGAGGACCTCGCAGATGGTGGTCAGGGGCAGGGGGGCCGCGAGGTGCTCGAAGAGGTCGGCGGGGGAACCGTGCTCCTCCATCCGGTCCAGCAGCTCATCGACGACATGCTGGGTACGGACCCGCATGCGTTCCATGTGGCGCGGCGCGAAACCCTTCGAGATCAGGCTGCGCAGGCGGCTGCTGGCCGGCGGGTCCATCACATTGATCGCCTCGTCCTGAACGATGGGTTCAGGGGTCATCCGCGGGAAGTTCCGGCCGATGATGGCTCTGCGGCTGAATCGCCGATCGGTGGTCACTGTGCGTACGTCGTCGTAGCCGGTGACGAGCCATGCTTCCCCGTCGCCGTGGGGCAGCTGGATGCGGGAAACGGGTGCTTCGTTCTGCAGCTGCTTGAGCAGCGGATCGAATTCGAGGGCCTCGGCATAGTCGAATGGACAGTTCCGCGGCGTGGAGACTGGTTCCATACGGAGCTCCAGAAATCGGATCTGATGGATGATTCGTAACGTACTGGGATGAACAGGTCATCAGTACCCGATCGTCTTCCGAGGCACGCGCCGCTCCGGGGCAATTGGGCCATTGGAATTGACCGCCCGGTGATGCGGAAGGCTCTGCCCGCGGAAGGGGCGGGGCGTGCCGGTGCCGCACGATTGGTGTGCCTGGCACCGGTGACACCCAAGGGCCCGGGAGCGGGTACCCGAGGGCAACCCGCTCCCCACCCGATCTTTCTCAGCTGGTCGGCACGACGTTGGTGGCATCCACTGCGGGGCGCAGCCCTCGGGCGAGCTCGACGGCGTCGCCCACGGCCCAGAAATGGGTGAAGAACAGGCGAGGGTTCTCCGTCAAGTGGTGGTTGTGCAGCTCGACGAGCTTGATCCCGCCGCGCCGCAGGGCCCCCAGTACGTTCTGGACCTCCTCGGCGAGCATGACGCAGTCGCCGCTGAGCGCGGCCCGGCCGCCCCCCAGCGGCTGGAAGGTGAACGCGCTGGTCGATCCCAGACCGGGAGGCAGCACCAGGTGGCCGTCGCAGATCGTCTCGCGGCGGGCGAAGACGACCTTGTAGACCACGCCGTCGCTGGAACCCTTGGCTCCCAGCGCGGCCTCGATTCCGGCAATGTCGAGGTCGCTGGTGACCGGCGGGCCGGTCGGAACTGCCGGCGGGGTCCCTGTGAGGTCGAATCCCGCGCGCAGGCCGCGCGCCAGGGCCACTGCGTCGTGGCCGTGTCCGTGGACGTGGGTCCACCAGATGTCGGGTGATTGGCCGAGCAGATGCTTGTGGAGCGCGGTCTGCGCGATCCCGTGTGCCTGAAAGGCGTCGGTCACCTGCTGCAGTTCGGCCTCGGTGACTGCTACGTCGCCCATACACATCGTGCTGCCGTCGGCGTAACGGACGAAGGCCACGTGCGTGCCCAGGGCGAGCGCCGGTGTGATGGTGATGCCGTCCGAGACCACGTGAAGATCCCCGCGGGGGAAGGGCGTGTGGTAGGTCGTTCCCCGCAGCATGTTGCCTCTGCGGCCCAGCGTGTGTGCGACGTCCGCCCAGTCCGCCTCGGTGGTGGGCACCGGCTTGACCCGCCGGTGCCTCCGGTTCCAGGGCATCCCGGTCATCCCGGCCGGTACGGGTTCTGCGGCGGCCGCCCCTGCCCCGGCTCCGGCCAGCATCGGTGCCAGTGCCGCTGCGGCCAGCACGCGCCGCCGCGACGTAGTCACCTGTGTGCGCGTCTCCTGCTGTCGATCTTCAGCCATCATCTGATCGCCTCCATGGCGAGATGAAAGCATGCGAAACCGCAAGAAAGCGGATGCTTCGTCATGAGGCGGGTCCGGATGGACCAAGCGCGCACCGTCGTGCGGCGGGATCCTTCAGTGCGACGGCTGCCCGAGCCCCCGGTACGGGATGCGGCTTGCCCAGGGGATCACTGCGGAACAGAGCGAGCGGCTGGCGCGGGCGCCGGGGACATGGTCCGAGGGAGGGCCCGCACCGGCTTCTCGATGAGGTGGGTGCAGGCCATCGACTTCACACCTGGTTCTGCCTGGTCGGCACCGTCTTCGTTCGGCGATGTGACCACAGGGTGTGCCTCTCGTGAATCGGTGGCCGGCAGAGCGATGAGTTCCCCGGGGCTGCTCGGTACGTACGAGTGTCCATCCCGGAGAGAAGAGGAAGACCGTGATCGAGAACATCGCCACTGCTGCTTCGACGCAGTCCGAGGCTGCCGTACGAGAGGTGCTGCACATCGGCGAGGACGCCGCCGTGGTGATCAGCCGCAGCGGAATCCTGTCGGCGGGCGAGTCCACAATCCCCGCCGACCGCTTCGTACTCGCCACATGGGTCCTGGCAAAGGAGGCCGGCCAGGGGGCGGGGGAGGGATGGTTGGTCGCCGCTTACCACAACTGCCCGGCAGGCAAAGCCTGATCACACGTCCTCCGGCGGCCCATCGATCGGGTGAAATCCCGCTGGGGCGGGGCGGGGCTTCGGCCTTGCAATTCAGGGCCGAACCCCCACCCCGAGGGCCGACGCGCATGGCATGTCGGGTGCGCCGTCTTTGGGACAGTGCCGCTCCACGATCAAGGAGCGGGGTGAGCGGCGTGGCCGTGGTGAGCGGGCAGAGGCTGAGCGATCTGGGCGGGGTGGGCGGAGCTGGTGGCGGTGCGGGTGGTGGTGGCCGGGATGAGCTGAAGCACGGCGACGGCGCCTGGTTGCAGGCCGCCGGGGGAGCCGAGTCGCTGCACACGTTGCTGGGGCCGGTAAGGACCGAGCTGGAGACCGCGCACGAAGGGGTCGTGACGGGGACCGCCGGGCTGGAGGCGCTGGCCGAACTCCGTGCCGTACGCGAGTCGTGGCAGCGACGGATCGAGGCCGCGCGCGGCGAGTGCGGGAGCCTCGCCGGGAGACTGCGCGCCGTCGCACGGGCCCAGGGCGTCACGAACGAGACCGTGAAGTCGTCCTTCGCACGGGTCGCGTCGAGGACCGGTGGGCAATGACCTCGAAGATCACGTGGGCCCAACTGCGCGACATGAACTGCGCCGAACTGGAAAACGCGGCCGACGGATGGGGCCGGGCCAGCAACCTGGCCGACACCGGCCGGGACCGCGTCGACAAGCAGCTGTTGAACGGGTTGCGCGAGACGCAGCAGGGCGAGGCGGCCGACGCGGCCGTAGGGCGGCTGCGGCAACTCAGCCGGAACTTCCAGTACGTGTACACGGAGTGTGGTCTGCTCCGCACGACGCTGAACAGCATGGCTCACGAAATCAGTGGCCAGCAAAGGGCGTTGCAGGAAGCGTTGGACGACGCGGAAGCCCTGAAGTTCACCGTGCACCCGGACGGGTCGGTGACCTACCCGGAGGCCGGCGAGGGGCTGATCGACGGCAGGCTGATGCCGGGCGGCACGGCGACCGGGGGAGGAGTGCCGGGGCTGCTGTCGGCCTCGGGACTCGTCGCCCCCAACCCGAACGTTGCCAAGGCGCAGGACATCGCCGACCGGGTGGTCAAGGCCCTGCGGACAGCGGCCGACATCGACTGGCGGTACACGCGGATCCTGCGGAAGCTGAAGGCCGAGGAGGGCCTGAAGGTCCCCGACTCGACTTGGACGGACGCGGCGACGGACGCGGCAGCGGTACGGAACGCGGCGGGTGCCTACCTGAACGAAGCCATCCCGCGCGACGCGAGCCCGGCCGAACGCAAGGCGTGGTGGGCCGGGCTGACACAGGAACAGCGGGAGGAGTACCTCGCTGTGTACCCGGACCAGATCGGCAACCTGGACGGAATCCCGGCGGTCGTACGGGACGCCGCCAACCGGGACAACCTGCAACTGCTCATCGGAAAGCTGGAAGGGCAGGAGGGGGACAGGGCGGAGACGCAGTTGGCGGGATTGCGGGAGATTGACCGGCAGCTGCATGACGGCCGGAAGCCGCCGATGTTTCTGCTCGGGATTGGGGACGAGGGGAATGGGCGGGCGATTGTCTCATACGGGAATCCGGATACGGCTCGGAATGTGTCGGCTTATGTGCCGGGTTTGAATACGTCGCTGGATGAGGAATTCGCTAAGGGAGATCTTAAGCGTGCTCGTGACACGGCGATCGGCACCATTGAGCAAGAAGCTGCCAGCGCGGCAATCGTCTGGCTTGGTTATGACGCGCCGCAGACACCGGATGGCTTCGGGAGTCTGGCAGTGATGGGCAACGGCAGGGCCGAGAAGGGTGGACATGCGTTCAATGGTTTCATGAGTGGCCTTTTGGCTACGAACGAGAATGAGAACCCACACCTGACGGCCATTGGGCACTCTTATGGTTCGCGCACGGTAGGTGCTGCCACACAGCAAGGTAACGGAATCCCTGGCGTGGACGACATCATCTTGGTCGGCAGTCCGGGGGTTGGAGTGGACCACGCTGAGGACCTTGGGGTCGGAAAAGATCACGTCTTTGTCGGGGCGGCTGAGAATGACGTGGTGACCAAGCTCCCTTCCAAGCAGCAGGTAGCTGTCGGTGTTGTGGGATTGATCGCTGGAGGACCAGTCACTGCCTACGTGGCCGGGGATCTCGCCGATCCGGGGGATGACGACCTTTGGTTCGGCAAGGACCCGGCGAGTGAAGCGTTTGGCGCGAGGCGTTTTCCCGTGGATGAGGGTCCGGAGTTGATCAGCGGGGAAGGCATCTCGATCGATGCGCACTCTCAGTACTTCGACCCGGAAAGGGACGCGGTGTCAGCGAAAAGCATCACCCTGGTCGCTGCGGGGCGCTCTGAAAAACTCAAGATCGAGGAGTACCGATGAGGCTTCGTGTCTTAGCTGCGGCAGCGGGGCTGTTGGTCTCTGTGCCGATCTCCGGCTGCGTAAATGGCGAGAAAAGGGAAGATATGAACATGCAAGAGGCGGCCGACCGTGCTGACGGCATCCTTGACGCTGTTTTGAAAGTAATTGAGCCGGAAGTTCAGTGGGCGCATGGTCCGACCACCACGGGAAGCTGTGATGTGACTCGAAGGCGCGCAGTTATGACGATTGTGTCGGCCGGGCGTCGCGGTAGTTTTCTGGGCGTGGTGGATCGCTTCTGGCGTAAGAGCGGCTACCGAATCAAGGCAATCAATAATGACTTGGATGTCCCCGCCATCTTTGCCCAGACGCAGGACGGCTTCGGCGTCACCCTCAGCATCGGCGGCAAGGGCCAAGCCTTCTTCGAAGTCGACAGTCCCTGCGTGAAGGAATCGGAGGTGGCGGAGTCAACCACCCCGCCCAACGGTCCCGCGTACGAGGACGTCTATCCCCTCCCCCGCCCCAACGTGCACTCCGACTTCTGGTCCGCCGGAACACCCTGACGTCACATCAGAACAACGTGGCCTGAACCTCCAGACGCATCGCGCACTTTGAGTCTCGCATTGGGCCCTGGGGCCCATGCCCCGCCCGGTGCCCGTGTGGTCGCATACGTGGAGTGGCGGATCTGTCACTGCTCACTGCACCCACTCACGAGGTAGGGGGATTCGCCGTGTCTGGCATACGAGGGTTAGCGGTTCCGGGTGGCGTTGACCCGGATGCTGTCGTGGTCCATCCGGGCAGGCAGCCCCTGCCGAGCACGTTGCAGGCAGTGCTGATCCTCGTCCGTGTGCTCTTCGTGGTCACCGTCGTGGGTGCGATCGACGTGCTGTCGGTGGCGTCCTCGGTCGATGCGGTGGACGGCCGGCTGCTGGGGATGCTGCTGTACGCGGTGTTGCCAGGCACCGCCGGATTCGTGCTGTCGCTGTACGTCCGGACCGGCGGTGCGTGGATCCGGCGTGGACTTCTCGCCGTCCATGTCTGGCTCGCGCTCGGTGCGCTGGCGACGTTGAGCGGGGACGGTGGCAGGCAGGGTGTGCCCCAACTGGTGGTGCCGGTCGTCGTCGTTGGCCTGCTTCTTCGTCGGAGTCTACGCGCGTGGTTCGATCTGGACCCTGAACAGCGCGCCGCGCAGAGGCCGTTCATTCTCGCGCGGGTGATCAGGGCCCGTCGTGACCGTGGTCAGACCGCGATGGAGTACCTCGGCGCGGTCCTGGTGGTCGTGGCCCTTGTCGGTGCGCTCATGGCGACGCAGATCGGCGGGCAGCTGACCGGTGGGATCCGGAGTGCGATCTGCCAGCTGACCGGTAGCGCCTGCCCGGCGGCGGGCAGCGGCGTGGTTGCCGGCCATGGCACCGATGGCGGTGGTGCCTCTGGTGGTGGCGGTACGGAGTCCGGCGGTGTGGACTCCGGGGGGTCGACCGTGGCCGGAGGGGCTTCCTCGTCCGGTGGGTCGGGCGCATCCGGGGGGACGGACGCGGGGGGCTCCGCAGCATCCGGCGGATCGGACTCCGGTGGATCGGACTCCGGCGGTTCCGCAGCGTCGGGTGGTTCGGACTCGGGTGGCACGGATGCCTCGGGCGGGTCCACCGCGTCCGGCGGAGACGGCGGCAGCGCCACCCAGGCCGCCCAGGGTGGCGACGGTACGAGCGCCGGCGGTCACGCATCGGACGGCAGCTTCTTCACCGGGCTCGTCGGCGACGGTCTCTGGGGCGATGTCAGCGGTGCCGCTGACGCCGTCCTCCACCCCGTCGCGAACGGCAGGAACCTCGGCAACCAGGTCGCCCAGTACGCGCAGAACGCAAGCAACAAGTGGTCCCAGGGCGACCGTGCCGGTGCGGCGGGGGAGCTGATCAAGGGGGCCACCGGGGTCGGTGGCGTCGGCGCCGGGCTGCCCGGTTCCGGCTCCCGTGTCGGGGCGGCCGTCCAGGCGGACCAGCGCGACTATCTGAACGCCCGCATCCCGCGCAACGGCACTGCTGCCGGACGCAAGGCGTGGTGGGACGGTCTCACGCAGGACCAGCGTGACCAGTACCTCGCCCTTTCCCCGGATCAGATCGGCGGCCTCGACGGGATCCCGGCGGCGACCAGGGACGCGGCCAACCGGAAGAACCTGACTCAGCTGATCGGGAAGCTGTCGGGGCAGGACGACGCGAAGTCGCAGAAGCAGCTCGCCGGACTGCGCGAGATCGAGCGGCAGTTGAAGGAGAACGGGAAGCAGCCGCCGATGTACCTGCTCGGCATATCGGACGAGGGAAACGGCCGGGCGATCGTCTCGTTCGGGAATCCGGACACGTCGAAGAACGTGTCGGCGTATGTGCCCGGGCTGAACACCTCCCTGGACGAGGAATTCGCGAAGAACGATCTCAAGCGGGCTCGCGACACGGCCATCGGCGCCCAGGGGTACGAGCAGTCCAGTGCGGCGATCGTCTGGCTCGGCTACGACGCGCCGCAGACGCCCGACGGGCTGAGCAGCCTGGCGGTCATGGGTACGGGGCGGGCGGAGAAGGGCGGCGTGGCGTACAACGAGTTCATGAGCGGGTTGGTCGCCACCAACCAGAACAAGGATCCGCATCTGACGGCCATCGGGCACTCGTACGGTTCGCGGACCGTGGGAGCCGCTGCGCAGCATGTCGGCGGAATCCCGGGGGTCGACGACATCATTCTGGTCGGCAGCCCGGGGGTGGGCGTGGATCAGGCCGTGGATCTCGGGGTCGGTGCCGGACACGTCTTCGTCGGCGCCGCGGCGAACGACCCGGTGACCAAGCTTCCGTCCAAGCTGCAGTCCGCCGTGGGTGTGCTGGGGATGCTGGTCCTCGGTCCTGCTGGTGCATACTTCGCCGGGGATCTGGCCGACCCGGGGGACGACGATCTCTGGTTCGGCAAGGACCCGGCGAGCAAGGCATTCGGCGCCAGGCGCTTTCCTGTGGGTGACGGGCCACCGGTGGTCAGTGGCTCCGGCCTGAGCTTCGAGGCCCACTCTCTCTACTTCGATCCGGTCAGGGACGCCGTCTCGGCTGACAGCATCGCTCTGATCGTGTCGGGACATGCCGACAGGCTCAAGATGGAGGCACAGCGATGAAGCGACGGTTCCGGATCGTTGCGGTGGCCCTGGCCCTCGGCTTCTCCCTGTCCGCGTGCGGGAGCGACCACCGGGTACAAGGGGATGTCGGAGGGAAGAAGGGGCGCATGGACATGCAGCAGGCCGCCGAGCGGTCCGACGGCATGCTCGACGCGGTGCTGAAGGCCATTGATCCCGAGGTGCAGTGGGCGCACGGGCCGACGACTGCGGGGTCGTGCGATGTGACCCGCAGGCGCACCGTGATGACCATCGTGTCGGCGTCGCGCCGGGCGGAATTCCTGGATCAGGTGGAGAAGTTCTGGCGGAGGAGCGATTACCGGATCAAGGCGATCAACAATGACGCGGAGTTCCCGGCCGTCTATGCCCAGACGGACGCCGGGTTCGGTATCAGTGTCAGCTTCCGCGGAAAGGGGCAGGCGTTCTTCGAGGCGGACAGTCCCTGCGTGAAGGAGTCGAAGGTCGCCGATTCCACGTCCGAGCCGAACGGTCCGGCGTACGAGGGTGTCTACCCCCTGCCGCGTCCCAACGTGCACTCCGACTACTGGTCCGCCGAGGCGTCCTGAAGGTGTGTCAGTGAAGTGGGTTCGTGTTCGACTGCGCGATCGGTGACCCCGGTGAGCCCGCCTGTTCTCCGAACAACTCGCACACAACCGCGAAACCGGCCTTGAACCCGCCCCGGATGGGGGATGGTTGAGGGGTGCGGAAATTCTGGGTGGTCGGTGGGATCGGCATCGGGGTCGCCATGTGCTTCGTGGCGCTGCTCGTCGTCGGTACGTACTCCGCTGCCGCCGGCCTCGGCAGCGCCGGCAGCAACGCGGCCGTCGGGTTGGCGAAGGGGGCCGTGCCGGCGAAGTTCCAGCCGCTCGTGCAGAAGTGGGGCAACCTCTGCTCGGCCATCAACCCCGCGCTCCTCGCCGCGCAGCTGTACCAGGAGAGCGGGTGGAACCCGCGGGCCCAGAGCAAGGCTGCCGCGCAGGGCATCGCGCAGTTCATCCCCGGGACCTGGTCCGGGCACGGGATCGACGGGGACGGGGACGGGGACCGGGACGTATGGGATCCGGCCGACGCCATCCCTTCCGCCGCCAGCTACGACTGCGAACTTGCCGGCTATGTCAAGAAGGTGCCGGGGGATCAGACGGACAACATGCTGGCCGCCTACAACGCCGGTGCGTACCGGGTCATCAGGTCGGGTGGCGTACCGAAGATCGCGGAGACGCAGAACTACGTCAAGATCATCCGTTCGCTGGAGAAGAGCTTCGCCCGGCCGGTCGGGCGGGTCGAGCCCTCGCGGCAGGCGGCCGGGGCGATCTACTTCGCGCAGAAGAAGCTCGGTACGAAGTACCTGTGGGGCGGGAACGGCACGGCTGAGCAGGGTGGACGGTTCGACTGTTCCGGGCTGACGCAGGCCGCGTACCGGACCGTGGACATCGAGCTGCCGCGCGTGGCGAACGACCAGTACAACGCCGGGCCGCACCCCTCGCGGGACGAGTTGCTCCCCGGTGACCTGGTCTTCTTCTCGGACGACCTGACCAACTCCCGGGCAATCCACCACGTCGGGCTGTACGTCGGCGGCGGGTACATGATCAACGCGCCGTACACCGGGGCCGTGATCCGTTTCGACAAGATCGACACGCCCGACTACTTCGGTGCGACACGCGTGACGAAGGACGGCGCCGCGGCACTCCCGACCGCCCAGCCGACGGCGTGACGGGGAGTCGGCCGTGGCCGGAACTCTCCGTGAAGCCTGGGCCCTGAGCTGCGGCGATGAGTCTCTCTTCGATAACGTCATGGTGATCATTCGGTGGAGAGTGGAACGTACACACGGAGAGCGTCGTTCCCTGGACTGGGACAGCATGCGCACTGACCATGCGACGCTGACCGGCACAGTCGCGTACCTGACACAGCAGTGATCGAAGTAGTGGTCGAACCGAATACGGGGGTTCGTCAATTGCGGTGCACACGGGTGTGCGCCGCGGCAGCAGACAAGGCAAGGGGCCGCAGCAGATGGCTGGACTCGCACTGGATGGGTCGAACCCCGACGTCAGCCTGCTCTACGACATCAATGGGCTCGCGAAGTCCGCTCCGACCTGGTTCGACCGGGTCATGGAGTTCGTCGGCGAGTACGGGATCATGCTCGGCATGGTCCTCGTGGTCCTGTGGTGCTGGTGGAGCGTCCGCCGGCGCGGCACGGCCGAGGACTCGGTGACTGCGGTCGCCGGGATCGTCTGGGCACCGCTCGCCGCCGGGATCGCGCTGCTCGTCAACATTCCGATCCGGGGCTTCGTGGAGCGTCCGCGCCCGTTCCGCGACCACCAGGGCCTGGATGTCCTGGTGTCGGGAAAGAACGACTTCTCGTTCGTGAGCGACCACGCCACGATGGCGATGGCCCTCGGCGTCGGGCTGTTCGTGGCCAACCGGAAATTCGGGCTCGCCGCGATCGCCCTCGCGCTGGCGGAAGGGTTCTGCCGGATCTACATGGGGGTTCACTACCCGACCGACGTCGTCGGCGGATTCGCGCTCGGCACAGCTGCCGCACTGCTGCTCGCCCCGCTCGCGATGGCGCTGCTGACGCCGATCGTCGCCGCCGTCTCGCGGTCGGAGCGGGTGGGGTGGCTCGTGCGGTCGCGGCAGCCCGTGCCGGCCGCGGCCGAGGGGCGCCCGCTCGGGATCCCGGAGCCGCGCCCGCGGTCGGGCAGCGGTGGCGAGAAGGATCTGGCCGCCTGAGTGGTCCGAGGGAGAACCGGGGGCGTCCGCGCCCCCGGTTCTGCGTTACAGCGCCTGCGGGAAAGTGAAGAGGCGTTCGGGGTCGTACTGCTTCTTCACCCGGGCGAGCCGATCGGTGGCCGTTCCGTAGTAGGCCTGCCGCCAGCCGGTCAGCGTCGGGTCCGAGTAGTTCTGGTACGCCGCCCCGGACGCGTAGCGCCGCAGCGCCCCGTGAGTGTTTTTCAGCCAGTCCTGCTGGGCCGTGCCCGCCGTGCCGGGTCGCCAGGCGGCGATGTACTGGGCGAGCATGCGTGAGCGGCGGTGGACGAACGCCGTGGCCTGCGGGTCGACCCGGTTGATCGCCCCGCCGAGCGCGGTGAGTGCGATCGATCCGCCGCCGCCGCTCGGGGTCACGCGGATCCGGGTGAACGCCTCGGCCCGGTCGAGCAGAGCCCCGATGCCTGCCGGGGACAGGGAGTGGTCGAAGAAGTCGGACGCGGCGGCGTACGTCTCGCGCTGGAGCGCGCCCTGCGCGGTGCGGCCGGGTGTCGTACCCGGCAGATGGCACTGCGCGTCGCTGATGCCGGAGCAGCCCGCGTACACCAGCATCGCCTCCTCGTAGCCGCGGCGGCGCAGCGACACCGAGGACGCCGATGCGCCGATCCGGTCGGCGAGCCGGTCGACGGCGTTCTGGAGGTCGCCGTAGGTCCCCAGGCTGAACGCGGCGACCGACACGGTCGGGTTGCCGCCGCCGGGCCCCGCCGCGAGATGGGCGGAGGACCAGATCTCGTCCGGCTGGTCCGGGCCCCATTCCTGCCAGGCCGCGACGACCGACCGGGCGCGCGACCACGGCCACGACATGTACGCGGTGACGGTCTGCGGGGCCGGGCGGGTGCGGAACGTCAGCTCGGTGACCACGCCGAAGTTGCCGTTGCCCGCGCCGCGGAGTGCCCAGAAGAGGTCGGGGCGGTGCTTGGCGTCGGCGGTCACGGTTGTGCCGTCGGCGGTGACGAGCGTTGCCGCGGTGAGGCTGTCGCAGGTCAGGCCGTACGCGCGGGACGTGACGCCGTGGCCGCCGCCGAGCGTGAGACCGGAAATGCCGACCGTGGGGCAGGAGCCCCCGGGGACCGTCAGACCGTGCCGGGCAAGACCCCGGTAGACGTCGATGAGTTTGGCGCCCGCGCCGACGGTGCCGTCCCGGTCGACCCGGGAGAGTGACGAGACGTCAATGACCAGGCGCCCGTTGCCGCTCGACCAGCCCGCGTAGGAATGGCCGCCGCTGCGGATCGAGACGGGGGTGGAGCTGCGGCGGGCGAAGGCCAGGCACTCGCGGATGTCCGCCTCGTGACGGACGTACGCGACGGCTGCCGGTTTCTGGCCGTCGAAGCGGGTGTTGTAGAGCTGGCGGGCCGTCCGGTACGCCGCGTCCTCGGGGCGCACGAGGGTGCCGTCGAGGCTCTTGGCCAGGGCGGGCCAGTTCGCCTTGTCGGTTGTGGCGGACGGTGAGCCGGCTGGTGTGGGCGACGTGCGGGGGGCGGTGGCCGAGGTGGCGGCCGAGGAACCTGTGCCGGTGCCTCTGCAGGCGGTGGCCGTGGCGCCGGCCAGGGCTGTTGCCGCGCCCGCGGTGAGCAGGGTGCGCCGGTTCGGCAGGTTCATCGGACCTCCGGGTCATGGCCTCGCGGGGCGATCGGTCGGGCGACCGTCGGGTGGATCGGTTGTCAGTGATCCGTGGTGCGTGATCCGTGATCCGTGATCAGCGGGCGGTGCGGTGTTCCTCGGCGTCGGTGCGGGCGCGGTCGCGGGAGCGACGGGCCGGGCCGGTCCACCCGCATCCGCAGCGCGCGATGCAGAACGAGCCGCGTTCGATGGTGAAGGGCTCGTGGGCGGGGGGCGTCGGCGGGGTGGCGGGAGCGGTCGGCGTGACCTCCGCGGTGTGTTGGTCGTACACGCGTCCACGGTACTGGGGACGGGCACCCGTCCGTGGGGCCCCCGAGGACGGCGTGACGGGCGACACGGGTGGTCGTTATGCGGGGCGGGTGGGGGGGCTCGGGCAAGCGGTACGTCGTTGGGGGTTGGCAGGCGATGGTGGTGCAGCAGCACAGGTCCGGTGGCAGGGCGCGCGCTGTCTGCGCCCTCGCCGTGGTGGGCGTGATGGCGGCGGCCGCCGGATGCTCGGACAGCGGTGGCCGGGACGGGATCGATGCCGGCGGCCGGAGCGTGGTGGACGAGCGGGGTGGGGGCGATTCCCTCGATGCGATCCACCGGGCGGCGGCGGTGCTCGCCGGGACGGGGGACGGGAATCGGCCAGGGAGCCGCGACGTCGCCGGGAGCGCCGAAGTGCGTACGTCGATGGAGACCGCGGCGGGCGGGACCCGGGTGACGATCACCGGCCGGGGGACGTACGACTTCCGCAGGCAGCTCGGCCGGCTCACCGTGGTGCTGCCGAAGGACGCCGCGGGCGAGTACGAACACCGCCCCATCACCGAACTTCTCGCCCCCGGTGCGCTCTACATGAAGAACCGTGGTGCCGGAGTCCCCGTCGGCAAGTGGGTCCGGGTCGACACGACGGCCCTGGAGGACGGCAATCTCGTCACGGGCGGGGTCACCGATCCCATGGCGGCCGCCGAACTGCTGCGCGGCGCGGACACGGTGACGTACGTGGGGGAGAGCGAGCTCGCCGGAGTCATGGTCCGGCACTACCGGGGGACCGCGGACCTCGGACGCGCGGCGCGGGCCGCCTCGCCGCAGTCGCGTGGTGCACTGGCCGCGGCGGCGAAAGGGTTCCGCACGGGCGCGGTGCCGTTCGACGCGTATCTGGACGAGGCGGGGCGGCTGCGGAAGGTGCGGCACCGGTTCACCTTCGCCAACGAGGGACCGGCGGTGCAGGTGGTGTCGACGACGCTGCTGTTCGGGTTCGGGGTGTCCGTGAATGTGCAGCTTCCGGACGATCGCGACATTTACACCGGGCGGATCGAGCAGGGCGGCGGTAGCGGCGGAGGAGACGGCGGGCCGGGCGCGTAGGCATCCGGCGGGGCCGAAATGGTCCGTCCGTGCCATGCGCGGCGCGTGGTCCGCTCCCTACGCTAGGAAGTCGGCGACGGCAGTGAGAGGTGACGTACGTGGTGACGCTCAGCACTCGGACCGTTCAGGACCATGTGGCCCTCGCCGAGATCGAGCTATGCGGTGAGCTGATGATCGCGGCGTCGGCCGCGATCGGGGAACGGCTCAGTGCGGACCGTATCGACGAGGTGCTCAACGTCGGGGCGGGCACCGAACGCACCGCCGTCCCCCGGCAGGGCGACCACCGGGGTTGACGGACAAAAGCGCACGTCAGGCGGTTCCTCGGACAGTGTCCCAGGCGATGCGACCGCACACGGTGCGACCTCCAGCGGTGCCGCCTCAGGTACGGAGCAGGCGGGCGATGGCCTTCGTGGCTTCCTCGACCTTCGCGTCGATCTCCCCGCCGCCCTTGACCGCCGCGTCGGCGACGCAGTGGCGCAGGTGTTCCTCGAGGAGCTGGAGCGCGAACGACTGGAGGGCCTTGGTGGACGCCGAGACCTGCGTGAGTATGTCGATGCAGTAGACGTCCTCGTCGACCATCCGCTGCAGACCGCGGATCTGGCCCTCGATCCGGCGCAGCCGCTTGACGTGGTCGGCCTTCTGGTGGTGGTAGCCGTGTATGCCGCGGTCGTGGTCGGTGAGGATCTCCGCCGTTTCCTCGGTGGGTTCCGTCGACTCTGTGGTCTCGGTGGTGGTCATTGCTGCCTCCCGTTTTCCCTTTACCCTGCGCTTTATATACCCCGGGTGGGTATATCCTAACGAATTCAGCTGAACCGTGACCGGGGGCCCGTGCTGATCACCGTGTCCGATGCGCGACACTGAAGAATGCCGGTTAGCCGTGGCCGGATGATGCGCCTAGCATCAGCCTGACCGAAACCAAAGCATCCCGAGGACCCCACGTGCGCTTTCGTCTGACCCCCAGGGAGACGAGCTTCTACGACATGTTCTCCGCATCCGCGGACAACATCGTCACGGGCTCGAAACTCCTCATGGAACTGCTCGGGGCGGACTCTGCCTCCCGAGTCGAGATCGCGGAACGTATGCGGGCAGCGGAGCACGCAGGGGACGATGCCACCCACGCGATCTTCCACCAGCTGAACTCCTCTTTCATCACGCCGTTCGACCGCGAGGACATCTACAACCTCGCATCGTCGCTCGACGACATCATGGACTTCATGGAGGAGGCCGTCGACCTGGTCGTGCTGTACCAGATCGAAGAACTCCCCAAGGGCGTCGAGCAGCAGATCGAGGTGCTGGCGCGGGCGGCCGAGCTGACCGCCGAGGCGATGCCCAACCTGCGCACGATGGACAACCTCACCGAGTACTGGATCGAGGTCAACCGCCTGGAGAACCAGGCCGACCAGATCCACCGCAAGCTGCTCGCCCATCTCTTCAACGGCAAGTACGACGCCATTGAGGTGCTGAAGCTCAAGCAGATCGTGGATGTGCTGGAAGAGGCGGCCGATGCGTTCGAGCACGTCGCCAACACGGTGGAGACCATCGCGGTCAAGGAGTCCTGAACCACGTGGACACCTTTGCGCTGATCGTGACCATCGGTGTCGCGCTCGGCTTCACCTACACGAACGGCTTCCACGACTCGGCGAACGCCATCGCCACCTCGGTCTCCACCCGGGCGCTGACCCCGCGGGCGGCCCTGGCGATGGCCGCGGTGATGAACCTCGCCGGTGCCTTCCTGGGACAGGGAGTCGCCAAGACCGTCAGTGAGGGCCTGATCGCGACGCCCGAGGGGCAGAAGGGGATGGGAATCCTCTTCGCCGCCCTGGTCGGCGCGATCATCTGGAATCTCGTCACCTGGTATTTCGGTCTGCCCTCGTCGTCCTCGCACGCGCTGTTCGGCGGCATGGTCGGTGCGGCGCTGGCCGGCGGAACGCTGGTGCACTGGAACGGGGTGCTCGACAAGATCGTCATCCCGATGTTCGTCTCGCCGGTCGTCGGTCTGGTCGTGGGCTATCTGGTGATGGTCGCGATCATGTGGCTGTTCCGGAAGGTCAACCCGCACAAGGCCAAGCGCGGATTCCGCATAGCGCAGACGGTCTCGGCGGCGGGCATGGCGCTCGGGCACGGTCTGCAGGACGCGCAGAAGACGATGGGCATCGTGGTGATGGCGCTGGTCATCGCCGATGTCGAGAGTCCGAGCGACCCGATCCCGGTCTGGGTGAAGCTCGTCTGCGCGCTGATGCTCTCGCTGGGTACGTACGCGGGTGGCTGGCGGATCATGCGGACGCTCGGCCGGAAGATCATCGAGTTGGACCCGCCGCAGGGATTCGCGGCGGAGACGACCGGGGCGTCGATCATGTTCGGCTCGGCCTACCTGTTCCACGCGCCCATCTCCACGACGCATGTGATCACCTCGGCGATCATGGGTGTGGGGGCCACGAAGCGGGTCAACGCGGTGCGGTGGGGGGTCGCGAAGAACATCGTCCTCGGGTGGTTCATCACGATGCCGGCCGCGGCTCTGGTCGCTGCCGCGAGTTACGGGGTCGTCGTGCTGCTGTTCGGGTGAGCGGGGTGGGCTCTGCCGGGGTTGTCCGGTGGCCGCTCCGTCCTCAGCTGCCGGACGCACCTGAGACGCCCCGACGGGCTTGAAGTGAAAGGGGTCCGCCCCCGCTCCCTTGTGAGGAGCGGGGGCGGACCCTTTGCCTTGAGGGTGGCACCGCCATGCAGCACCCCAAAGGCCGTCCTTGATCACCCGAAGCGGCCGGAGATGTAGTCCTCCGTCGCCTGGACCGACGGGTTGGAGAAGATCCGTTCCGTCTCGTCTATCTCCACGAGCTTGCCGGGCTTGCCGACCGCCGCGAGGTTGAAGAACGCCGTGCGGTCCGAGACGCGGGCCGCCTGCTGCATGTTGTGCGTCACGATGACGATCGTGAAGCGTTCCTTCAGCTCGCCGATCAGGTCCTCGATGGCGAGGGTGGAGATCGGGTCCAGGGCGGAGCACGGTTCGTCCATCAGCAGCACATCCGGCTCGACCGCGATCGCGCGGGCGATGCACAGGCGCTGCTGCTGACCGCCGGAGAGGCCGGAGCCGGGCTTGTTGAGGCGGTCCTTGACCTCGTTCCAGAGGTTGGCGCCACGGAGGGACTTCTCGACGACGTCCGCCAGCTGGCTCTTCTTGTACGAACCGTTCAGCTTCAGGCCCGCCGCGACATTGTCGAAGATCGACATGGTCGGGAACGGGTTCGGCCGCTGGAAGACCATGCCGACCGTGCGGCGCACGGTGACCGGGTCGACGTGGGACCCGTACAGGTTCTCGTCGTCCAGAAGGACCTTGCCCTCGACGCGGCCACCGGGGGTGACCTCGTGCATCCGGTTCAGGGTGCGAAGGAAGGTGGACTTGCCGCAGCCGGACGGGCCGATGAAGGCGGTCACGGAGCGGGGCTCCACGGTCATCGAGATGTCCTCGATGGCGAGGTGGGAGCCGTAATAGGCGGACAGGCCGCTGACGTCGATGCGCTTGGCCATCTGAATCACTGCTTCTTTCGTGCCGCGTCAGCGGCCGGTCTTCGGGGCCTTCCAGCGGGCGATACCGCGGGCCACCAGGTTGAGGATCATGACGAAGGCGATCAGGACCAGAGCGGCGGCCCAGGCACGGTCGTACGACGCCTCGCTGCCGATCTTGTACTGCTCCCAGATGTAGAAGGGGAGCGACGACTGCGCGCCTTGGAAGGGATTGGAGTTGATCAGCTGGCTGCCGAAGACCAGCAATATGATCGGTGCGGTCTCGCCGGCGATCCGGGCGATGGCGAGCATCACACCTGTGGTGATACCGCCGATCGCGGTGGGCAGAACCACCTTCAGGATGGTGCGCCACTTCGGGACGCCGAGGGCGAGTGATGCCTCGCGGAGCTCGTTCGGGACGAGCTTGAGCATCTCCTCGGTGGAGCGGACCACGACCGGGATCATCAGGATCGTGAGCGCCAGCGAACCCATCAGGCCGGACGGCTGGAGCTGCGCTATCAGCATGATCGACAGGATGAAGAGACCGGCGACGATGGACGGGATACCGGTCATCACGTCGACGAAGAACGTCACGGCCTTGGCGAGCGCACCCTTGCCGTACTCCACCAGGTAGACCGCGGTCAGCAGGCCGATCGGGGCGGAGATCAAGGTGGCGAGGCCGACCTGCTCCAGGGTGCCGATCAGGGCGTGGTAGACACCGCCACCCGGCGCCGTGCCGAGCACACCGGCCATGGAGTGGGTGAGGAAGTAGATGTCCAGGACCTTCGCGCCGCGGCTGACCGTGGTCCAGATCAGCGAGGCCAGCGGCACGACGGCGAGGAGGAAGCACACCCAGACGACGCTGGTGGCGAGCCGGTCCTTGGCCTGGCGCTGGTTCTCGACGACCGACGTCGTGACGTACGAGATGACGATGAAGAGCACCGCGGAGAGCAGGCCCCACTGGATGCGGCTCTGCCAGCCCGCCGCCGCGCCGATGCCGACGCCGAGCACGATCGCGGCACCCGCGAAGGCGGCCGGGGCCCAGCGGGGGAGCGACCGGCTGCTGAGGCTGTTGCGCGAAGCGGCCGCTGTGGGTGCGGGGCGTTCCTGTATGCCGGTGTTGGCTGCCTGGCTCATGCGTTGGCCCCCGAGTACTCCTTGCGGCGGGCGATGATGAGCCGGGCCGCGCCGTTGACCAGCAGGGTGAGGATGAAGAGGACGAGCCCGGAGGCGATCAGGGCGTCGCGCCCGAACTGGTCGGCCTCGTCGAACTTCGCGGCGATGTTCTGGGCGAACGTTCCGCCGCCGGGGTTGAGCACATGCGCCGAGATGACGAAGCTCGGCGACAGGACCGTGGCGACGGCCATCGTCTCGCCGAGTGCGCGACCCAGGCCCAGCATCGACGCGGAGATCACGCCGGAACGGCCGAAGGGGAGCACCGAGAGGCGGATGACTTCCCAGCGGGTGGCGCCGAGAGCGAGGGCGGCTTCCTCGTTCATCTTCGGGACCTGGAGGAAGACCTCGCGGCTGACGCTCGTCACGATCGGCAGGATCATGATCGCGAGCAGAATGCCGACGGTGAAGAGCGAGCGGGCGACGCCGACCTCGGTCTTCTCCAGGACGTACGTCCAGCCGAAGAACTGGTCGAGCCAGAGGTTCAGCCCCTCCAGGTACGGGACCAGGAAGAGGGCGCCCCAGATGCCGTACACGATGCTGGGCACTGCCGCGAGCAGATCGACGACGTACGCGAGGGGTGCGGCCAGCTTGCGCGGCGCGTAGTGCGAGATGAAGAGGGCGATACCGACAGCGATCGGAACCGCGATGACCATCGCGATGATCGAGCTGACGATCGTGCCGAAGAGCAGGACCGCGATACCGAAGACCGGCTTGTCGCCGACCGGGTTCCAGTCCAGCGTGGTGAAGAAGTTGCCCTCGTCCTTGGAGATGGCGAGGGTCGCGCGGTACGTGAGGAACACGGCGATCGACGCCATGATCACGAGCAGCAGAATGCCTGAACCCCGTGAGAGGCCCAGGAAGATTTTGTCGCCCGCGCGTCCGGCCGGCTTGGGCCTTGCGCGCTTGCGCTGCACCGGGGGTACCGGTGGCGTGTTTATCGGTGTGGTGGAAGCCATGGTCTTTCCGGTCTGTGTGGGGGAGCGACACGCTCCCCTGGCGGCGGTGCACCGGATGGGGGGGTGATGCCGGCGGGCCGGTCCGGAGGGGTGCACCGGGCCGGCCTGCCGGGTGTTGCTGGTGGAGCTGGGTTTCAGCTGGTGTTACGGGTGTTGCTTCTGGTTACGAGAGGGACGCGATGGTCTCGCGGACCTTGGCGTTGATCTCGGTCGGGATCGGCGCGTAACCGGCGTCGGTGAGGAGCTTCTGGCCCTCGTCACCCGCGGTGTAGTTCAGGAAGGACTTGACCGTGGGGAGCGTCTCGGCCTTGTTGCCCGTGTCGCAGACGACCTCGTAGGTCACCAGGACGATCGGGTACGCACCCTCGGCCTTGGTGGTGTAGTCGAGGTCGAGCGCCAGGTCCTTGCCGGTGCCCTTGATCTTGGCGGCGGCGATGGCCTTGGAGGCGTTCTCCGAGGAGGCCTTGACCGGGGCGGAGCCACCGGTGTTGATGTCGACCGTGGAGATGGACTGCGACGAGGCGTACGAGAGCTCGAAGTAACCGATCGAGCCGTCGACCTGCTTCACCTGGGCGGCGACACCGGCCGAGCCGGACGCGGCCTGGCCACCGGGGGCCGGCCACTTCTTCTCGGGCTCGTACTTCCAGTCGTTCGGCGCGGTGGCGGCGAGGTACTTGCCGAGGTTCTGCGTGGTGCCGGAGTCCTCGGAGCGGTGGAAGGCCTGGATCGCCTTGTCCGGAAGCTTCGCGCCGTTGTTGAGCTTGGCGATCGCGGGGTCGTTCCACTTCTTGATCTTGCCGTCGAAGATCTTGGCGAGCGTGGGGGCGTCCAGCGTCAGGCTGTCGACACCCTCGAGGTGGAAGCCGATCGCGATGGGGCCGCCGACCATCGGGAGGTTGATGCCCTGGCCGGTCTTGCAGATCTTCTTCGAGTCGGCGACCTCTTCGGGCTTCAGCGCCGAGTCGGAGCCGGCGAAGCCGACCGTGCCCTGGTTGAAGGCGATGATGCCCTCACCGGAGGACGAGGACTTGTAGTTGATCTCTACGCCCTTGCAGCCCGCCATGTAGTCCTTGACCCAGAGGTCCATGGCGTTCTTCTGCGCGCTGGAGCCGGAGGCGAGGAGCTGGCCCTTGGCGTCGTCACACTTGATGTTCGACGCGGCGCTCGTCTTCTCGCCGCTGCCGCCCGTGTCGCTGCCGCTGTTGTTGTCCGAACCGCACGCCGTGAGGACCAGGGCGCTGGAGACGGCGAGGGCACCGAGCGCGGTGGCACGAAGCCGGTTCTTGCGCTGAAGCTTCACTTTCGGGTTTTTCCTTCCAGGAGCCGCCGAGGTCTTGTTCGTTCTACGACGGCGTGCGATGTGGTGGGTGGTGCGGCGTTTCGCCGCGCACCGTGCACTGCCGAAATTAGGCAGAACAGGTGAAGCGGCTTACGGGGGAGAGTGAACAGGAGGTGAACCGTGGCGGGCGGCCTGGTTCTCGTCGCCGTGGCGCGGTGCCCATGGGCTGGGCGGGGCGGGCGTTGCGTGGTGCGGTGCCCCGGTCCGGGGTGGCCGGTTCCGTCCTCAAACGCCGGACGGGCTCGATGGGTGCGTCTGGCCCCTGGTGGCACCGTTGCCTGCTCCGGTGGGGAGGGGCCCCGCCCGCCCCACCACCCGGCAGGGGCGGCGGCGCCCCCGGGACACGGCGCCGAAAATCCAGCCCGTCCGGCGATTGAGGACGGAACCCCGCGCCCCGGACCCGGGTGCGAAAACCGCACCGCCCCCCGCGGTGCCCCGCACCGCCCCTCACCCGCTGATCAGCAGCGCGTCCAGCAGGTCGCGGTCGCGGGGCTGGGTGAGCTGGGTGCGGGCCGCTTCCGGGTGGAGCCAGAGGATGCGGTCCACCTCGTCGTTGGGGACGAACACGCCGTCCGTCGCCTCGGCCGCCCAGTACAGGACTTCCTTGGGGCGGCCGTTCGCGAGATACCGGACGGTGGGCAGCGGGGGCCCCGGTATGCAGTGGTGACCGGTCTCCTCCAGAACCTCGCGCAGGGCGGCGTCGATCGCCGGTTCGCCGCGCTTGAGCTTGCCCTTCGGATGTGACCAGTCGTCGTAACGGGGCCGGTGGACCAGGCAGATCTCCAGCTCTCCGGAGTGCTCCGACCGGCGCCACAGCACACACCCCGCGGCCTGCACGGTCCCGCCGCTCATGGCGCGGTCACGGCCGCCGTCGTGTACGGCCAGGTCTCCCGGAACACCCCGCGGGCCGCTTCCACCTCGTGCCGCTGGTCGGCGTGGAGCACCCCCAGGGCGTAGGCGGTGGCCGGCGCGATCCTCGGCGTACGGGCCGCCGATGCCGCCGCCGCGGCTGCCTCCGCCGCGTCCCGGTGCAGGTCGAGCGCGTGTCCGGAGGCGGCCAGGACCGGGTCGGGGGCGCCGCGCACCACCTCGTGGGCGTACCGGTGCAGTCGCAGCAGAAGGCGGGCCTGGTGCCAGGGCGCGTCGTGCGCCTCGTTGTAAGGCTCGACCGCCTCGTCGGAGGGGAGCGCGGCCACCGCACCGAGCAGCCGCTGCTCGGCCCGGTTCGCGGGCCCGTGCAGCATTTCGGCGGCCGGGGCCGTGGACGCGGCGGAGAGCGGGACCTCGGAGGCGAGCAGGGCGACCGCGTCGGCGACCGCGTGGAACCGGGACGAGCCGAGCGCCTGGAGGGCCGCCGAGTGGGCACGGGTCCTGGCGAGGGTGAGCTGTCGTTCCAGAAGCGCTCCGGCCCGGGCCGCACCGACGCCGAGTGCGGCCCGTTCCTTGGCCTGCGCGGCGTCGTGCAGGGTGACATCGATATCGGCGCCGGCGGTCCGCTGTGCGCGGGGCGGCGGCAGCGGGGTGCCGGACAGGGTGTGCAGCGCTTCGAGGAGCCGGGTCAGCCGGGTCGCGTACGCGTGCTCGCGGGCCAATGTGCCGGAGAGCCAGGCCAGTTCCGTACGGAGCTGCTCGGCCCAGCCGGGTTCGAGTGCCGACCGGAAGGTGTGGAGGGTGCCGCTGATGCGGCGGGCCGAGCGGCGCAGTGCACCGGCGGCCTGCTCGGCGGCGAGTGTCCCGGCGTCCGTGGGAGCGCTGTTCTCGCGGTGCAGACGCAGGCTGCGAAGGAAGTTCGCGGCCTGTTCCTGCAGGTAGGGGGCGAGGACCGCGCCCGCGGACACGTCCGTCCGGGTCGTCGTCTGGTGGTCAGGGCGTCGCACGCCGGCGCCTCCGGGCGTCAATGAGCATTTCCTGTACGTGCCGCAGCGGTTGGCCGTCCGCGTCCGTGGCGTGCCGGGTCCAGTTCCCGTCGGGACCGAGGTGCCAGGAGGAGGTGGTGTCGGACATACCGGTCTCCAGGAGCCGGCTGAGTGCGGCACGGTGGGCGGGGTCGGTGACCCGGACCAGTGCTTCGATCCGGCGGTCGAGGTTGCGGTGCATCATGTCGGCGCTGCCGAACCACACTTCGGGTTCGCCGCCGTTGCCGAACGAGAAGACCCGGGAGTGTTCGAGGAAACGGCCCAGTATCGAGCGGACCCGGACGTTCTCGGAGAGGCCGGTGACGCCGGGGCGGATCGCGCAGATGCCGCGTACCCAGATGTCCACCGGAACGCCCGCCTGGGCGGCCCGGTAGCAGGCGTCGATGATCGCTTCGTCGACCATCGAGTTGACCTTGAACCGTACGTAGGCGGGACGGCCGGCCCGCTGGTGCGTGATCTCCTTGTTTATCCGGGAGATCAGCCCGTCGCGCAGGGACTTGGGGGCGACGAGGAGCCGGCGGTACGTCTCGCGGCGGGAGTAGCCGGAGAGCCGGTTGAAGAGGTCGGAGAGGTCCGCCCCGACCTGCGGGTCGGCGGTCAGCAGGCCGAGGTCCTCGTACAGCCGCGCGGTCTTGGGGTGGTAGTTGCCGGTGCCGACGTGCGAGTAGCGGCGCAGCGTGTCGCCCTCCTGGCGGACGACGAGGGAGAGCTTGCAGTGCGTCTTCAGCCCGACGAGGCCGTAGACCACATGGCAGCCCGACTCCTCCAGCTTGCGCGCCCACTTGATGTTGGCCTGCTCGTCGAAGCGGGCCTTGATCTCGACGAGTACGAGGACCTGCTTGCCGGACTCGGCGGCGTCGATCAGGGCGTCGACTATCGGCGAGTCGCCCGAGGTCCGGTACAGCGTCTGCTTGATCGCGAGCACGTCCGGGTCGCTCGCCGCCTGCTCCAGGAAGGCCTGGACGGAGGTGGAGAACGAGTCGTACGGGTGGTGCAGCAGCACATCGCGTTCGCGCAGCGCGGCGAAGATGTCGGGCGCCGAGGAGGATTCGACCTCGGCGAGATCGCGGTGGGTGCCCGCGATGAACCTGGGGTACTTCAGCTCCGGGCGGTCCAGCGACGCTATGCCGAACAGCCCGGTGAGGTCGAGCGGTCCGGGCAGCGGGTAGACCTCGGCGTCGGACACCTTCAGCTCGCGGACCAGCAGGTCGAGGACGTACGGGTCGATGGACTCCTCGACCTCCAGGCGCACCGGCGGGCCGAAGCGACGCCGCATGAGCTCCTTCTCCAGGGCCTTGAGCAGGTTCTCGGCGTCGTCCTCCTCGACTTCGAGGTCCTCGTTCCGGGTGACCCGGAACATGTGGTGGGCGAGGACCTCCATGCCCGGGAAGAGCTCTTCCAGATGCGCCGCGATGACGTCCTCGATGGGTACGTAACGCTGCGGCGACGCCTCCAGGAACCGGGTCAGCAGCGGCGGCACCTTGACGCGGGCGAAGTGGCGGTGGCCGCTGACCGGGTTGCGTACGACGACCGCGAGGTTGAGCGAGAGGCCCGAGATGTACGGGAAGGGGTGCGCCGGGTCGACGGCCAGCGGCGTCAGTACGGGGAAGACCCGCTGCCGGAAGAAGGTGAACAGGCGGGCCTGTTCCTTCTCTGTCAGCTCCGGCCAGCGGATCAGCTGGATGCCCTCGTCCGACAGTGCGGGCGCGATGTCCTGCTGGTAGCAGGCGGCGTGCCGGGCCATGAGCTCGCGGGACCGGGTCCAGATCAGATCGAGGACCTCGCGGGGCTGCAGCCCGGACGCGGAGCGGGTGGCGACGCCGGTGGCGATTCGGCGCTTGAGACCGGCCACCCGGACCATGAAGAACTCGTCCAGGTTGGAGGCGAAGATCGCGAGGAAATTCGCTCGTTCGAGGAGGGGCGTCGCCGGGTCCTCGGCGAGCTCCAGAACCCGTTCGTTGAATGCGAGCCAACTGCGCTCCCGGTCCAGGAACCGGCCGTGCGGCAGCTCGCTGCCGTCGACGTCGGGTTCGTACACGTCCACGTCGGCGTCGAGATCGGGATCGAGGTCGGCGGCCATGGAAAGACCGGCTCCCGCGTAATTCGGGGAGGCGACGGCATGCGGCCGGTGCGCGGCGAGAGAGCCGACCGACGGCTGCACGGCGGGCTGGACCGGGACCTCGGAGCTGGGCAACTGGCTCATGGCCCTATTGTTCCGCGCTGAAGGCGCCTGAGGCGCGTCGGAAGGGGCGGAGATCGCGGAAAACACGGGGTTTCTGCCGGGATTTCTCCCGTTCCGGGGGGTCGGCACAGCTGGCTGCATCCTGAGAGGGTCGCAAGCGCGTCTGAATGGCCGGTAACGGCGACATGACGTGCAGGAAGCGGTGTGCGGTGCGGGTTGCGGTGTCGCGCCGCGTGTGCGGGGTCCGGGCCGCCCCCTCTGCGGCCCGGACCCGGACGATCGGGGCGGTTCAGCCGTGCTGTCGGCGCAGTACCCGGAAGGCGAGGGCGACGGCGGCGGCGGCGAGGACGAGCAGAATGCCGGTCTCGACCAGCTGGAGCGGCCAGAAGTGCGAGGCGGGGTGGTAGTCGAGGTAGCGGAACGCGACGTCGTGGCCGGCCAGGCAGTCCTTCAGATCGTCGGCCGAGTTCAGGCACAGGTCGGCGGGCAGCCGCTTGCCTCCGGTGGTGATCCACCCCTGGCCGGTGCCGGCAGCCGCATCGGGGAATCGGTAGGCGCCATCGAACCGGAAGGTGTCCGTACGGACCGGCCACAGGCTGTTGCGTACGGTGTTCAGGGCCACGACCAGCGCGCCGTACGCGACCACCGTCACGATCATCGCGGCGACCGTGCGCCGCAGCACAAGCGCGGCGAGCGCGCCGAAGGCGAGCATGCACAGGGCGTAGCCCACGGGGACGGTGCCCATCGCGCCATACGCCTCCCGCTCGTGCCACTCCAGCGCGTAGTGCGTTTCGTTCCGCTGCGCCCAGGCCCAGGCGGAGGCGGCGGACAGGACGGAGACTACGGCGAGTGTCAGGACGGCGGGCACGGCGAGTTGTGCGGCGAGCCAGCGCGCGGGTGACACGGACTGGGTCCAGGACAGCTTGTACGTGCCGCTCTCCAGCTCCCGGCCGATCACCGGACCTGCGACGAAGATGCCGATGAGGGCGGGCAGCAGGAGCATCAACAGGTCGGCGTACTGGAGCACGCGGCTGAACTGGAATTCGGCGTCGAGGAAGTGACGGACGCTGTCGCCGCATCCCCGGGTGACGTTCCGGACCGAGCAGCCGGTGCCCGCGAACGTGTCGGAGACGGAGCTCGTCCACAGGTAGGTGCCGACTACGGCGGCGATCCCGGCGAGCGCGAGGGCGCCGACGGTCCACAGGGTCCGGCGGTGCCGGCGTACGACGACCCGGGCCGGGCCGTGCAGGCTGAGGGTGCTCATCGAGCCGCCACCGCCTCACGGGCCGCGGTCTCGCCGTGCGTCGCGCTCGGCGTCAGCAGCGCGGGCGCGTCCGGTGACCGAAGGTGTGCCAGCAGCAGGTCCTCCAGTGACGGTTCCGCGATCTCCCAGGCCGCCTCGTCCACCGGGCCCTCCCTCCGTACCAGTGCGGTCAGCCCGCGCCCCGTCGTGCGGGACTCGACGACGGTGTGCGGTGCCAGGTCCTGTACCGGACCCGTGAGCAGGGCGTGTGCGCCGAGGATGTCCTCGGTCTCGCCGCCGAGACGGACGCGGCCGCCGTCGACGAGCAGCAGGTAGTCGCAGGCACCCTCCAGCTCGGTGAGGATGTGCGAGGACATCACGATGGTGGTGGCGTGCTCGGCGGCCTCCGCCATCAGGACACCCATCAGCTGGTGCCGGACGAGCGGGTCGAGGTCGGCCATCGGCTCGTCGAGCAGCAGCAGTTCGGCGCGCTTGCCGAGCGCGAGGGCGAGCGCGAGGCGGGTGCGCTGGCCGCCGGAGAGCGTGCGGACCCCGGCGTCCCTCGGGAGGTCCCCGATGACGCGTTCGGCGGTGGCCGGGTCCCAGGTGGCGGGGTTCAGCTCGGCGCCCGCCCAGAGCGTCTCGGCGACCGTCAACTGCGGGTACAGCGGCTTGTCCTGGGCCACGAAGGCCATCCGGGTCCGCGCCTCGGCGGGCGTGGCACCCAGGATCCGCAGGGTTCCCTCCGTCGGCCGCAGGAACCCCGCGGCGAGGGAGAGCAGGGTGGACTTGCCGGCGCCGTTGGGCCCGACGAGCGCGCACACGCGCCCCGCGGGCAGCCGGAACGAGCAGTCGCGCAGCGCCCAGCCACCGCTTTTGCGCCCGTACTTCATGCCGAGGCCGGTCGCCTCGATCGCAGCGCCTGTCATGTGCGGTCGTCCCCCTTGTACGTGCTGTCCAGTACGGCGGCGAAGAGCGCTGCCATGTCGTCGCGCTCCAGCCCCGCCGTGCGGGCCCGGCGGGCCCAGTCGGTGAGTTCTCCCCGCAGGGGTGTGTCCGTGGTGGCCGCGGTGCCGAGGGTCCGGCGCACGAATGTGCCCATCCCGCGCCGGGCCTCGACCAGCCCCTCGCGCTCCAGCTCGCGGTACGCCTTGAGCACGGTGTTCGGGTTGATGGCGGTGGCCTCGACGACCTCACGTGCGGTGGGCAGCCGGTCGCCGGGCTCCAGCAGTCCCAGGCGAAGGGCCTGTTTGGTCTGCTGGACGATCTGGAGGTACGTGGCGACGCCGCTGCGCCGGTCGATGCGGAAGTCGATCGCTGCGGACTCTGCCATGTTCACCCCTTTCACTAATTGAGTAGTGAAAGGGTGTCGGAAGGAAGGGGCGGCGTCAAGCGACGCCGCCCCGGAGGATGGTGTGAGGGCTCAGGACTCCGCGCGGTACATCAGGTCCACCTCATGGGTGGCGAAGCCCATCCGCTCGTACACCGTCAGCGCCGCAGGGTTGTCCGCGTCGACGTAGAGCATCGCGGTCGGCAGCCCCTCGGCGGCGAGGTGGCGCAGCCCGATCGCGGTGAGCGCCTTGCCGAGACCGCCGCCCTGCGCGTCGGGCCGGATGCCGACGACGTACACCTCGCCGAGTTGCTCCTCGGCGTGCACCTTCGTCCAGTGGAAGCCGACCAGCTCGGTCACGCCCTCGGTCTCGCGCTCGGCCAGGAAGAACCCCTTCGGGTCGAACCAGGGCTCGCCCTTGCGGTCGTCCAGGTCGCGCTGGGTGAGCGACCCCTGCTCGGGGTGGTGGGCGAACGCGGCACTGTTCACGGCGAGCCAGGCGGCGTCGTCCTGGCCGGGCACGAAGGTGCGGACGGTGACACCCGGCGGCAGTACGGGCTCAGGGATGTCCAGCGGGCTCAGCGGGCGGCGCAGCTGGCGCAGCTCGCGGAAGAGGGACAGCCCCAGGACCTGGGCGAGATGGCGGGCGGCGGACTTCCCGCCGTGCGCCCATACGCGCAGCCGCTTCCCGGTCGCGGCGAGCAGCGCGGCGCCCAGCGCGCGCCCGTGCCCCTGCCCGCGGTACGCGGGATGCACGACCAGCTCGGCCGCGGGCGCCTCGACGGGGTCGGTGTCCTCGAGCTGCGCGTATCCGACGAGGGTTCCTGTGCTGGTGAGCAGAAAGTGCCGTACGCCCTCCCGGCGCCCGCCCCGCAGCTGCAGTCGCCCCTGTTCGGAGACTGCGGGCCTGCCGTCGGCGCGGGTCGCCTCGCCGAGCAGGTCGAGGACGGCTCCGGCCTGGTCGGGAGAGAGCTCGTCGAGCGTCTGGATCTCGCGTCCCGGAGCGGGGAGGGGTACATCAGTCGTCATGCGTACGAGCGTACGGCGGGGCGGGGTGCTGGTGGGGCGGAGCGGGGCGTTGCGGCCTCGATCGGCGGTGTGCGGTGCGGGTCGGACAGCCATCGCGGGGTGAGCGCGGCCGGCGGCCGGTCCCGGCCCGTCGGCCCTGGCGTACCGGCCCGCGGCGACCTGCACGCCGTGACGTTCCTGCCCGCATATGGGTGCCGTACGGGTGAAGTGCGGTGATAGATGCCCTTACTGACCACAAGGCAACCAGTTCGTAACTCGAAACACCTGTCGCGCTACGCGCGTTGACTCTAGGCTGCGGGCCGAACCCTCCCGCTGAAATTCACAAGGGGACCGATGTCAGCGACACCGCACAAGAACCGTGCGTCCCGGCGGTTGCTCGCCGCCGCGGCCGGTCTGGCCACCGTCGGCGCACTCGTCGCCGCCATGCCTGCCGATGCCCAGAGCCGCGATCAGGGCCATGGGAACCAGTCGGCCAGTACTGTCGACGTCCAGCTGCTCTCCTTCAACGACCTGCACGGCAACCTGGAGCCGCCGGCCGGGTCGGCCGGCACGGTCACCGAGAAGCAGGCCGACGGTACGACGAAGACGATTCCGGCCGGCGGTGTCGAGTACCTCGCGTCCTCGCTGCGCACCGCGCGTCAGGGCCACCCCTACTCCATCACCGCGGCCGGTGGTGACATGGTGGGCGCGAGCCCGCTGCTGTCCGGTCTCTTCCACGACGAGCCGACCATCGAGGCGCTCAACAAGATCGACCTCGATGTGACGACGGTCGGCAACCACGAGTTCGACGAGGGCGCCACCGAGCTGGCCCGTCTGCAGAACGGCGGCTGCCACCCGGTCGAGGGGTGCTACGAGAAGGGCACGACGTTCAAGGGCGCCGACTTCCCGTATCTCGCCGCCAATGTGACGGACGAGAAGACCGGCAGGCCGATCCTCAAGCCGTACACGGTGTGGAAGAAGAACGGCGTCAAGATCGGCTTCATCGGCGTGACCCTGGAGGGCACGCCGAACATCGTCACCGCCAACGGCGTCAAGGGCCTGAAGTTCCACGACGAGATCGAGACGGTCAACAAGTACGCCAAGGAGCTCGACCGCCAGGGCGTGAAGTCCATCGTCGCGCTCATCCACGAGGGCGGGGCCCCCGCCTCCTCCTCGTACAACTACGACTGCGACAGCCCCGGCGCCGGTGACGGCATCTCCGGGCCGATCGTGGACATCGCCAAGGGCATAAGCCCGAAGGTCGACGCGCTGGTCACGGGCCACACGCACCAGGCGTACGTGTGCACCGTGCCGGACCCGGCGGGCAACCCGCGCCTGGTCACCTCGGCCTCGTCGTTCGGCAAGCTGTACACGGACACGACCCTCACGTACGACCGCCGCACCCAGGACATCGTGCGTACGTCGGTGAAGTCGTCGAGCTCCTCGAACCCGACCTCGGCGAACCACGTCGTCACCCGGGACCAGCCCAGGGCCAGCGACATGACGGACCTGATCGCCCGCTGGAACACCCTCGCCGCGCCCATCGCGAGCAGGCCGCAGGGCTACATCTCCGCCGACATCAACGGCCGCGGTTCCACGGCCCCCGAGAAGCCGCTCGGCAACCTGATCGCCGACGCGCAGCTCGAGGGCCTGGCCCCGGTGGACAAGGGCGGGGCGGTCGTCGCCTTCATGAACCCGGGCGGTATCCGCGCGGACCTGGTGTACAAGTCGACCGGCAGTGAGGGCGACGGGGTGGTGACGTACGGGGAGGCCTTCACCGTGCAGCCCTTCACCAACATGATGAACGTCGTCGACCTCACCGGCGCCCAGCTGATCACCGCACTCCAGCAGCAGGTCAGCGGCTCCAACGAGGCCAGCCCGAAGATCCTCCAGGTGTCCAAGGGGCTCACCTACACGCTGGACATGACGAAGACCGGCGCGGCTCGCGTCGTCGTCGACACGATCAAGCTCAACGGTGCGGCGATCGACCCGGCCAAGACGTACCGCGTCGCGATGAACGAGTTCCTCGCGGGTGGCGGTGACGGCTTCGCGGCGCTCGGCCAGGGCACCAACAAGCTGGTCGGCGCCTCCGACCTGGACCTGTTCAACGCCTACCTGTCGGCCCACTCGTCGGCGGCGGCGCCGCTGGCCCCGCCGGTCACGGACCGGATCACGGTCGTTCAGTAGGTCCTGAGGGACACGCAGTGCCCGTGCGCGGGTGAGTGAGCGGGGCGGTGGGCCGGATGGGCCCACCGCCCTGGTGTCATCAGGGGATCCGAAACGGTCTCGCCTATGGTCGCAAGAATGACTGAAGATGCAGACAAGGGCCTGGTCACCGTGGCCAGCACCAGGCCTGTCCGCGAGACGATCGACCGGCTTCAGGAAGCGATCACAGCAGCGGGCTTCCATGTGTTCGCGCGGGTCGACCATGCGGACCACGCCGCCCGTGTGGGGCTGGAACTCCGTCCGACCGAGCTGCTCATCTTCGGCAAGCCCGAGGGCGGCACGCACCTGATGCAGGACAAGCAGACCGCCGGCATCGACCTTCCGGCGAAGGCGCTGGCCTGGCAGGACGCCGCCGGGGTCACCTGGGTGACCTGCAACGACGCCTCATGGGTCGCCGCGCGCCACGGGTTGGGACCGGCGAGCCAAGCCGGTGTCGCGGCGCTGGAGGCGAGCACGGTGGCCGCCGTACGCCAGGCCACGTCACCGGCCCTCGACGCCCTTTAGGTCCTGGCGTCGCACTCTTCCCGTTGTGACGTGTGCCCGCCATGCTCCGAAGGCTGATCCCCCACAGCCGACGGAGGCACCCACATGCAGACCCGTACCGGCACCCGCAGAGGAGGGGGGCGGCTCAGGGGTTCTCCGGAGGCGGCTGCGGGGCGCCCGGCAGGCGGATCCATGCCTCCGTGCCGCCGCCCGGCGACGGGCGCAGCGCGACCTCGCCGCCCGCCTGCTGGACCGTGCGCGCCACGATCGACAGGCCCAGCCCCGAGCCCGGCAGCTGGCGGGCGGACGGGGAGCGCCAGAAGCGTTCGAAGACGTACGGGAGCTCCTCGGCCGGGATGCCGGGGCCCTGGTCCACCACGGTCAGCTCGCCGCCGTGCAGGGCCACGGCGATCGTGCCGTGCTGCGGGCTGAACTTCACCGCGTTGTCGAGGACATTGACGACCGCCCGCTCCAGCGCCGCCGGTTCGGCCCTGACGTACCAGGGTTCGAGGTCCGCGGTGATGGTCAGCTCGGGGCCGCGGAGCCGCGCCCGCTCCAGCGCGGCGGAGGCGATGTCGTGCAGGCCGACGACCTGGAGCGGGCCGGGCTGGGCCGCGTCCGGGCGGGAAAGTTCCTGGAGGTCGCCGATGAGCGCCGCCAGCTCCGTCATCTGCGCGGTGACCGACTTCATCAGCGCCCTGCGGTCGTCCGGCGGGATCGGCCGGCCGGTCTCCTCGCTGCGGGCGAGCAGTTCCACGTTCGTACGCAGCGAGGTTAGCGGGGTCCGCAGCTCGTGCCCGGCGTCCGCGATCAGTTGGGCCTGGCGGTCGCGGGAGCTGGCGAGGGAAGTGGTCATCGAGTTGAAGGAGCGGGACAGCCGGGCGATCTCGTCCTCGCCCTCGACCGGGATGCGGAGCGAGAGATCCTCGGTGCGGGCGACATGCTCGACGGCCTCGGTGAGCTCGTCGACGGGGCGCAGGCCGGTGCGGGCGACCCAGAGGCCGGCGGCGCCCGCGCCGATGACGCCGATTCCGGATAGGGAGAGGAGGACGGCGGCGAGCTGGTTGAGGGGGTCGGTGACCTGGTCCATCGGCACCGCCACGGAGACGGCAGTCCCGGGCTGGCCCAGGGGGTTCTCGTGAACGGCCGAGGTGTAGACACGCATCCTCGTGCCGTCCTTCGCCCTGGTCGTGTGCACCGTGTCCCGCTGCACTCCGGCCGCGACGGCGCGGTCGGCGCGCTGCACCGGGATCGGCGACTTCCCCGGTGAGGTGCAGGCCTGCGTGCTCGTCGCCGATACGAGCTGCACCGTGAAACCCAGGGGGGGAAGGATGCGCAGGTTCGGCGGCAACTGGCCCGCGCAGTTGAGTCTGAGCGCGTCCACGTCGGCTTGCCCGACCTGGGTTCGTCTCAGGCCGTTGTCGAGCTGCTCGGTGAGCCGGTCCCGCGTGGTCACCCAGCAGGCCAGGGCCACGGCCGCCACGGCGACGGCCACCACGACGGTCACGAGCGACGCCAGTCGCGTCCGGATGGGCAGCGCGCGGAACCGCCGCACGGGGCCCGTCACCCCTCACCCCCGCCGGCCCGCAGCGCGTACCCCACGCCCCGCACGGTGTGCACGAGCCGCGGTTCGCCGCCCGCTTCCGTCTTGCGGCGCAGGTACATCACGTACACATCCAGGGAGTTGGAGCTCGGTTCGAAGTCGAAGCCCCAGACCGCCTTCAGGATCTGCTCGCGGGTCAGCACCTGGCGCGGGTGGGCCAGGAACATCTCCAGGAGCGTGAATTCGGTCCGGGTCAGCTCGACGCGACGCGAGCCGCGGGTGACCTCGCGGGTGGCGAGGTCCATCCGCAGGTCGGCGAAGGACAGCACATTGTCGTCGGGGACGCCGCCGCCCGCCGTGGCCGCGTACGAGCTGCGGCGCAGCAGGGCCCGGATACGGGCGAAGAGCTCGTCCAGTTCGAAGGGCTTGACCAGGTAGTCGTCGGCGCCGGCGTCGAGTCCGGTGACGCGGTCGCCCACGGTGTCGCGGGCGGTGAGCATCAGGATGGGCGTGGTGGTGCCGGTGGCGCGGAGGCGGCGGGCTGCGGTCAGACCGTCCATCCGCGGCATCTGGATGTCGAGGACGATCAGATCGGGGGCGTACGACTCCACCCTGGTCAGCGCGTCGAGTCCGTCGACGGCGACCTCCGTGCCGTATCCCTCGAACGCGAGACTGCGCTGCAGGGCCTCGCGCACGGCCGGCTCGTCGTCGACGATCAGGATGCGCTGCGGATCGTCTTCGGCGGGGCTCATCGCTCGTCGTCCTCTTCTCTCTGCTCTGCCGTGATGCTGTGTTCTCAGCCTCGCACGGCCGTGGCGCGGCGGCGGGCGGCGCGGCGTCGCCGGCCGGTGGCGCGGGTGGTCGCACGGACCTCCGGCGAGCGCCGCGCCACGGCGGCGAACTCCGTCGCGAGTATCAGTGGCAGCGCGAGGGCGGCCGGGCCGGTGGGGGTGTCGGACGGGTGGTTCATGGCTGATCTCCTCAGGAGCTGTTGCCGGACCGCAGGGTGTCCAGGTCGGCCTTGAGCGTGTTCACCGGGATGGCGAAGCCGAGGCCGACGCTGCCCGCGCTGGAGCTGTTCGATCCGTCGGACGAACTCGCCGAGTACATGGCCGAGTTGATGCCGACGATCTCGCCGTTCATATTGATGAGCGCGCCGCCCGAGTTGCCGGGGTTGAGCGAGGCGTCGGTCTGGATGGCCTTGTAGGTGGTGGTGGAGTCGCCGGTGTCGCCGTTGAACTGCTGCCCGCCGAACTCGAACGGCCAGTCGCTGCGGCCCCCGCCCTGCTGCCCCTGACCGCTGTCGCCGTCCTTGGCGACGGTGACATCGCGGTTCAGCGCGGAGACGATGCCGCTGGTGACGGTGCCGGTGAGGCCCTCGGGCGAGCCGATCGCGACGACCTGGTCGCCGACCTTGAGCGAGGAGGAGTCGCCGAGCGTGGCCGTCTTCAGCCCGCTCGCCCCCTCCAGCTTGATGAGAGCGAGGTCCTTGGCGGCGTCGGTGCCGACGACCTTCGCGGTGTACGTCCTGCCGGTGCTGAGCGTCACCTTGATCGTCGAGGCGCCCGCGACGACATGGTTGTTGGTGACGATCTCGCCGTCGGAGGTGATGATCACGCCGGACCCGGTGGACTCCCCCATGTTCGAGCTCGCGCCGATCTCGACGATCGTCGGCGACACCGCCTGCGCCACTCCGGCGACGGTGCCCGCGCTGCTCTGAGAGACGGTCGTGCCGCTGACCGCACTGCTGGTGCCGCTGCCGCTGCCGCTGGAACCGGAGTCGGTGAACTGACCTATGGCAGTGGCGGTGACACCGCCGACGACCGCCGCCGCGACGGCCACGGCCGTCAGGAGGGCGACCGGCCGTCCGACCCGGCGCCTGCCGCGCGCGGGCGGCTGGGGTGCGGGCTGCGGCAGCCCGTGGAAGTCGCCGTGGCCGTCGTCACCGCCGCCGCTGTGACCGCCGCCGCCGCCGGGCCACACGGTCGTCCCGGGGCCCGTGGCGATCGGCTGCGTGGGCCGGTACGAGGGCGGCGGCGGGTAGGCCGCGTCGCCGTTGCCGTACGAGGGGTACATCGGGTACTCGCCGCTCGGGCGCTGGCTCTCAGTCATGTCTACGACTGTGTCCAGCGAACATGAGAGAACCCTGAGCACGCCCTGAGAAGCCCGACAGAACCGCGTATGCCCCATATAAGGACCAGGGGGAACGTCGTACGGCTGGGCGGAAGGGCGGGCGCCCCGGGCCGGGGAAGTGCCCCGGTTACCGGTCCGCCGGCTCCCCGCACCCGCACGAGCGCCGCACCACCAGCGCCGACGGGAACTGCTTCAGCCGCTCCCGCCGCGAGCCCGAGACCCGCAGCGAGTCGTCGAGCACCAGATCCACCGCGGCCCTGGCCATCGCCGGGCGGTCCGAGAAGACCGTCGTCAGCGGCGGATCGGTCAGCCCCGCCTCCTTCACGTCGTCGAAGCCCGCCACCGCGAGCTCCCCGGGCACATCGATCCGCAGTTCGCGCGCGGCCCGGAGCACCCCGATGGCCTGGTCGTCCGTCGAGCAGAAGATCGCCGGGGGCCGGTCCGGACCGGCGAGCAGTCCGAGCGCCACCCGGTAGGCGTCGTAGCGGTTGTACGGGGCCTGGAAGAGCCGGCCCTCCGTCGAGCGCCCCGACTCGTGCATGGCCCGCCGCCAGCCCTCGACGTGGTCCGCGACCGGGTCGCCGACCGCCGGGGTGGACTCCATGCCGCCGAGGCACGCCACGTACGCGTTGCCGTGTTCCAGGAGATGCCGGGTGGCGAGCTGCGCGCCGCCGATGTCGTCGGTGACGACCGCGACGTCGTCGATCGCCTCGGGCCGCTCGTGCAGCAGCACGACCCGGGCGTCCCATGCCTCCACCTCGGCCGCGGCCCGCTCGCTGGGTCCCTGGCTGACGAGGATCAGTCCGGAGACGCGCATGCCGAGGAAGGCGCGGAGGTAGTGGACCTCGCGCTCGTCGCGGTAGTCGGAGTTGCCGACGAGAACCATTTTTCCGCGCTCGGCGGCAGCCTGTTCGACCGCGTGCGCCATTTCCGCGAAGAAGGGCTGACGGGCGTCCGGAACGATCATCCCTATGAGGTCGGTCCGCCGCGAGGCCATCGCCTGGGCGACCCGGTCGGGCCGGTAGCCCAGCTCCTTGATCGCGGCGAGTACCCGCTCGCGCGTGGCCGGGGCGACCGGCCGGGGTCCGTTGTTGATGACGTAGCTGACGACCGCGGTCGACGTCCCCGCCAGTCTCGCCACATCATCCCGCGTCACCTTGGCCACGCGCGGCAGTCTACGCGGATGGACCTACCTGTTGGCAGGCCGGACCGGGGCATCTTCCATGACCTCGGGCACGGAGGGATGCTCCGAACGGGTGAGTGGTTCGGCGGCCGCCTTCGCCGCCTGGGACTTCGCCGCCTGGGACTTCGCCTCCTCGGCGGCGCGCTCCACCTTCTCCGGTGTGACGAAGCGGTAGCCGACGTTGCGGACCGTGCCGATCAGCGACTCGTGCTCGGGGCCGAGCTTGGCGCGCAGCCGCCGGACGTGGACGTCGACCGTCCGGGTACCGCCGAAGTAGTCGTAGCCCCAGACCTCCTGCAGCAGCTGGGCGCGGGTGAAGACCCGGCCCGGGTGCTGTGCGAGGTACTTGAGCAGTTCGAATTCCTTGAAGGTCAGGTCGAGGACCCGGCCCTTCAGTTTCGCGCTGTAGGTCGCCTCGTCGACCGAGAGATCACCGTTGCGGATCTCCATCGGGGAGTCGTCGGAGGTGAGCTGCTGCCGGCCGGTGGCGAGCCGCAGCCGGGCCTCGACCTCGGCCGGTCCCGCGGTGTCCAGCAGCACGTCGTCGATGCCCCAGTCGGCGGTGACGGCCGCGAGACCGCCCTCCGTCACGACGAGGATCAGCGGACAGCCCGGTCCGGTGGACCGCAGCAGCTGGCACAGCGACCGCACCTGCGGCAGGTCGCGGCGGCCGTCGACGAGGATGACGTCGGCACCCGGGGTGTCGACGAGAGCGGGTCCCTCGGCGGGGGCCACCCGCACGTTGTGCAGCAGGAGGCCGAGGGCGGGAAGCACCTCCGTCGACGGCTGAAGAGCGTTGGTGAGAAGCAGCAGTGAACTCATCGCCGCCCACCTGCCCGGGTCGTCGGTCGATGATCGTGCACGATTTTCTTGCCTTGCTCGCCCATTACGTCGGTCCTCCTCGTTCCCTGCGAGAGGGGCACTCCCGGGTGGGGCCCGGGGGAGATCTGCGGCACTTCTTCGTACGTTTTCCGTGCTGCTGCCGTACGACGGTTGTCATACGTGTTTTACGGTGCGGTCCCGCGCCCTGCGACCGCTGAGCTTGTCGAAACGTCGTCGTAACAACGCGCGTAAAGCACAAAAGGACCCGGGGGCTGCATTGCCCGGATCCTCTTCCCAGCAGAATAGCCCACATGAGTTCTGTGTCCGAGAGTCCGATTCGGGGTTCTTCTGTTCGCTTGATCACGCCGGGAGCCCGGCGCACCACATTGCGGACGGATGACGGGCTGCCGATCGAGGCGGTGTACGAACCGTGTACGACCGGTGCCGCCCCCGGCGCCGATGACGGGGACGCCGGCACGGCGATCGTCGTCGCGCACGGATTCACCGGTTCGGTGGACCGGCCGGCCGTGCGGCGCGCGGCGGGGGTGTTCGCCCAGCGTGCGGCCGTGATCACGTTTTCCTTCCGGGGGCACGGAGGATCCGGGGGCCGGTCGACGGTCGGTGACCGCGAGGTGCTGGATCTGGCGGCCGCGGTGGCGTGGGCGCGCTCGCTCGGACACCGGCGGGTGGTGACGGTCGGGTTCTCGATGGGCGGGTCCGTGGTGCTCCGGCACGGGGCGCTGTACACGGCTCCCGGGACCTCTCCGGACACGGCACAGCTCGCTCGTCCCGTCCCCGCGCACGGGGGGCGCATCGCAGCGCACGCGGATGCGGTGGTGGCCGTGAGTGCTCCCGCCCGCTGGTACTACCGGGGCACGGCCCCGATGCGGCGCCTGCACTGGGTGGTGACCCGGCCCACCGGTCGGCTGGTCGGCCGGTACGGCTTCCGCACCCGGATCGACCGCAAGGAGTGGGACCCCGTGCCGCTCTCCCCGGTCGAGGCGGTCCCGCTGATCGCCCCGGCGCCGCTGCTCATCGTGCACGGCGACCAGGACCCCTACTTCCCGCTCGACCACCCCCGCATGCTGGCCGACGCGGCACAGGGCGGTGCGGAACTGTGGGTGCAGCGCGGCATGGGCCACGCCGAGAACGCGGCGGACGAGAGCTTGCTCACCCGTATCGCGGACTGGGCGGTGGCGGAGTGATTCATCATGGACAGCTGATGCGAGACGAAGGGAGCGTCGCCATGCCAGCGGGAACCATCCGCTACTGGGCCGCCGCCAAGGCCGCCGCCGGGACCGCGGAGGAGCCGTACGCAGCCGCGACGCTCGCCGAGGCGCTCGACGCGGTGCGCGAGCGGCACCCCGGTGAGCTCACCCGGGTGCTGCAACGGTGCTCGTTCCTGATCGACGGTGACCCCGTGGGGACCCGCAGCCATGAGACCGTACGCCTTGCCGAGGGCGGCACGGTCGAGGTGCTCCCGCCGTTCGCAGGAGGGTGAACCGCAGCACATGAGCAACAGCGATCAGCAGTATCCGTACGGACAGCAGTCCGGGACCGGTTACGGATACGGAAACGGCCAGGAACCGCAGTCGTACGGGCAGCAGGTCCCGTACGACCCGAACCAGGCGATCCAGGACCCCGGGGTCGCACAGACCTGGGAGGGCCAGACCTGGGACACCCAGTACCAGCCGGCCGTCCAGCCCACGCAGCAGCCGCAGCAGCCCGAGTACGGGCAGCCGCAGCAGTATGCGCAGCCTCAGTACGAGCAGTCCTACGCCCAGCAGTACGAGCAGCCGCAGCAGGGGCAGCCCTATGCCCAGCAGTACGAGCAGCCGCAGCAGGGGCAGCCCTATGCCCAGCAGTACGAGCAGCCGCAGCAGGGGCAGCCCTACGCCCAGCAGCACGAGCAGCCCCAGTACGAGCAGTCGTACCCGGCGCAGGCCCCGCAGCAGCCCGTCGCGGCCGCCGCCGGTCCCGCCGCCGACGCCGGATATCCGATTCCGCGGGGCGCCTCCGGCTCGTACCCGCTGCCCCCCGAGGTCCCGGCGGCCGCCCCGGCCGCCCCGGCCGCCCCGGCACCGGCCGCGGCGGCCGCGCACGACGCCTCCGGCTACAGCGCGCCCACCACCCTGGGCAACAGCCGCATCACCGACGCCCAGCGCGCCCGCGCCGAGGGACGTTCGCCGATCATCGCGCCGGGGATGCAGCCTGCGGCGATCACCGCGGGGCTCGGGCTGCTGCTCGCCCTCGGCGCCGCGATCGGGCAGTACGCGCTCTTCGTACCGCTGGTGCTCCTCCAGGCCGTGACCGCCGCCGGCTGGTTCCGGCTCAACGGCATGTGGCCCGCCCGGCAGGGCATCGCGCTCGCCTTCGCCGGAGGGTTCGTCGCCGATGTCGTGCTGCTCGTCGCGGGCCGGGACAACGCCCCGGCGGCGATCCTCGGCACCCTCGGCATCTGGGTGCTGCTCACCGTCGTCCTGCAGCTGCGCAGCCGCGCGGGCGCCGACGAGCGGATGTACGGGCTGATGGCCACCGTCGCCTCGGCCGCCCTGGCGATCCTCGCCGCCGGGCATCTCGCGGCGGTGCCGGACGCCGTGACGGTCGGCTGTGTGGCTGTCGCGGTCGCCGTGCTCGCCAGGGCGCTGCCGGTGCCCGGACCCGCCTCGGTCGTGGTGGCGCTGCTCGCCGCCGCGGGCGCCGGTGCCGCGGTCGGTGGGCTCACCGGCCTGGGCGCGAAGGGTGCCTTCCTCGGGTTCGCGGCCGGTGGCTGCGCGCTGATCGGGCTGCGGGTGGCGAGCTACGACTACCCGTCACGTTTTGTGCACATGACGGCCGGGGTGGCGCTGCCGCTCACCGCCGCCGCCCCCGCCGTGTATCTGATCGGCCGCGCGATCTCCTGACCCGCGGGACCGCCGCGGACCGGGAACCGCGGAGGGGCCCGGGCTCGTCGATCACCCCGGGCGTGCCGTGCGGCCACAGTGGGCTCACGGGCGCCAGGGGGTCCGGGCGGACGGCAGGGCGGGGGGAAGAACGGGCATGCGTGCACTGCGAATACTGCTGGTCGTCGCGGTGGTCCTGGGCGGCATCTTCATCGTCGTCGACCGGGCCGCGGTGTACTTCGTCGAGTCCGAGGCCGCGGGCCGGATCGAGGTCAGCGGGGGCACGGTCGACTCGACGGACGTCTCCATCAAGGGTTTCCCCTTTCTGACCCAGGTCGCCGGATCGGCACTCGACCAGGTCGACATCGAGCTCACCGGCATCGAGACCGCCGCCGGTGGGCGCAGGGTCCGGATCAGCGAGATGAAGGCCGAACTCCACGACGTCACGCTGGCCGACGGCTTCGCCGCCGCCACCGCCGCCCGGGCCACGGGCACGGCGACCGTCTCGTACGAGGACCTGACGCACGCGGCCGACGACGGCGTCGTCGTCGAGTACGGCGGGAACGGCAAGGTGAAGGTGACCGGCGCCGTCGACATCCTCGGCCGCACCCTCACGCGCAGCGTGACCTCCACCGTCACCCTCGTCGACGGCCGCACCGTGCGGGTGCACGCGGACAAGGTGCCGGGCGAGGGCATTCCCGGACTCGAAGGCCTGGTGCGCAGGAAGACCGACTTCGAGCGGGAGATCGGCGCCCTGCCGAGCGGGCTCAAGCTGCAACGGATCGAGCCGACGAAGGACGGTCTGGAGATCTCGGTGACGGGATCGGACATCCGGCTCGCGGGATAGATGAACCGCGTGCAGGCTGGGTAGGACGTTCCACAGCCGCTGCGCCACATAGTGAGACGGACTCGTCCGACCCGCAGATGACTGAACGGCGCGCTTCGCCCGGCGCCGGTCCGGGCGACACCGCAATCCGTCAACTGTCCCAAACTACGGACGATCGTGTCTCACGATGCGACATGGCGGTGACATGTCCGCCCGCACGTCCCTACGATCGGTCCCATGCAGTGCTCTATCAGCGGTCTCCGTCAGCGGGGCCAGGCGGATCTCACGAAGCGGCGGGCAGTAGACCTGTGCCGCGTCGCCGCCATGCTCTGTCGCACTGTCTGAGCGGGATCGTCGCATCCCGCGTTCACCCGGCCCTTCGACCACTGTCAGGGCCCATTCCCGTGCACGTGTGTCCGCGCAGAAACGCGCCCCGTACATCCGCACCCCGCACCATCTCGCCGCAGACTGCCCCGGAGGAGAACAGAATGAGCCGCAGTGACGTCCTCGTAGACGCCGACTGGGTCGAAGCCCACATCGACGACCCGAAGGTTGCTCTTGTCGAGGTCGACGAGGACACCTCGGCGTACGAGAAGAACCACATCAAGAACGCGATCCGGATCGACTGGACCAAGGACCTCCAGGACCCGGTCCGCCGTGACTTCATCGACCAGGCCGGCTTCGAGAAGCTCCTGTCCGAGAAGGGCATCGGCAACGACACCACGGTCGTGCTCTACGGCGGCAACAACAACTGGTTCGCGTCCTACGCGTTCTGGTACTTCAAGCTCTACGGTCACCAGGATGTCCGCCTGCTCGACGGCGGCCGCAAGAAGTGGGAGCTCGACTCCCGCGACCTGGTCGACGGCGACCAGATCCCGTCCCGCCCGGCCACCCAGTACAAGGCCCAGGCCCAGGACCAGTCGATCCGCGCCTACCGCGACGACGTCGTGGCAGCGATCGGCAGCCAGAACCTGGTCGACGTCCGTTCGCCCGACGAGTTCAGCGGCAAGCTGCTCGCCCCGGCGCACCTCCCGCAGGAGCAGTCGCAGCGTCCGGGTCACGTCCCGACCGCGCGCAACATCCCGTGGTCGAAGAACGCCAACGACGACGGCACCTTCAAGTCGGACGACGAGCTCAAGGCCCTCTACGAGGACGAGCAGGTCGACCTGTCGAAGGACACCATCGCGTACTGCCGCATCGGTGAGCGCTCGGCCCTGACCTGGTTCGTGCTGCACCAGCTGCTCGGCCAGGAGAACGTCAAGAACTACGACGGCTCGTGGACCGAGTACGGCTCCCTCGTCGGCGTGCCGATCGAGCTCGGCGCCAACAAGTAACTCCGCGCGACCTGGACCACCCCGACCCCGACCAGAAGGACAGAACACCATGTGTGGAGCAAAGGCCGGCGGCCCCGACGCTTCGACGATCAAGCCCGGTGAGACCACGATCCAGGGCAGCGTGACCCGCGACGGCGAGCCGGTGACCGGTTACGTCCGTCTGCTGGACTCGACCGGCGAGTTCACCGCCGAGGTCCCGACCTCGGCGACCGGACAGTTCCGTTTCTACGCGGCCGAGGGCACCTGGACGCTGCGCGCCCTCGTCCCGGGCGGCAGCGCCGACCGCACGGTCGTCGCGCAGACCGGCGGCCTCTCCGAGGTGGCCATCGCCGTCTGATCCGCGGCACAGATCGGCCGGAGGGCCGTACCCCAGGGGGTTGGACGCCTTCTGAACCGGGGTACGGCCCTTCGCGCCGTCCACAGGGTGTGCGCGGGCCCGTTCGTGCCCGGCGCACGGGCCGGGATCGGGCCTACGCTTGAGCTATGTACGCCCGGCGCCGTCGCCGCTACTTCCTGATGATGGGCGGATGCATCGTCCTTTTCGTCTCCGCCTGGGCCTTCGTGCGGCTGTGGTCGGTGCCCGTCGCCGTCGGAATGTGCGTGGTCGCCATGGTCATCCCGCCCGTCGCGGCGATGGTCGCCAACCGGCGGGGGCCGGAGGACCGTTGGTGGGACGATCCGTCCGGCGACCCGAAGTCGGACGAGTGGTGGGACGAGCTCGACGGCAAGAAGCGCCGCCAGTAGCGCAACTGTCCGCCGTCGCCGGGAAGAACCGTCAGTAGACGAGGGCCTGGACGCCGTCCGCCATGACCTCGCTGACGAAGATCTGGGCGCCCGCGATCCGTACACCTTCCAATACGTCGTCCTCGGTGATGTCGCGCCGCGCCGCGCACTGGGTGCAGAGGGTGATCAGGCCGCCCGCCTGAATCGACTCGATCAGGTCCGGCAGCGGTGCGGCGTGCGGAAGTTCGAACTCGGCGGCGCGGCCCGGCAGGGCGAACCAGGAGGATTCGCCGGTCAGCCAGAGCGAGACCTCCACGCCGCTGGCGACGGCGACGGCCGCCACCGTGAATGCCTGCGAGCAGCGCTCGGGGGAGTCGGCACCTGCGGTCACCTTGATCACGAGCTTCTTCTGCATATGCCGAACTGTAATCGTCGGCCGCGCAACCTCACCCCACTGCCATGGGTCAGTTGGGTGCGCAGGTAACGGAATCTGCGCCCGAGGTCTCGTGGGGGGACCCATTTTGGAACCGAAAGACACCATTCCTGGCGGGGCGGCCGAGCCTCCCGTGCAGGTCGAGGTGGCGGTCCAGGCCGTAGAGCCGCCCGCAGCACCACCCGCAGTCGTTCCCGATCCTGTTGTCGGCCCCGAGCCAGGTCCCGTTCCGGCACCGGTCAGGCCGCGGCCCCGTGGCCGTACGACTCTGCTGATCGCCGCTGCCGCGGTGCTCGGGATCGCCGGTGGCACCGCCGTCGGTTACGGCGTGCAGGCCGACCGCGCCCCGACCCCGCTGCCCGCCCTGTCGCAGCCGAACCTGGCCTACCCGGCCAAGGCGCTGCCTGCGGACCAGGTCCCGGACCCGCTGCCCGTGTCGCAGGACCGGCAGCGGAAGACGGACGGCGACCTGCGCGAGCTGCTCGTCAGCAAGCCCTCGGGGGCGCGCAACACCGGGTTCTTGTTCCCGGCCAAGGGCTGGATGTCCCTGGACGCGTACGCGCGGGAGTTCAAGAGCGAGGACTACATGTTCGAAACGCTCGCGGAGGCCGACGTCCGCCGGATCGCGGCCGCCGACTGGCTGCAGGGGCGGCACCGCGATGTGAGTATCCGCCTCGTGCAGTTCCGCTCCGGTGCGGAGCTCGGGGCGTCCGACCATGCGAACGATCAGCTGGGTTACATGCCCTACGCCAAGGACGGCGCGGGCAACGAGGGCGATCCGATCAAGGGCAGCGGCAACGGCCGCTACTTCCTGTACAAGGCGGTGAACAAGCCGGGTTACCTGCCCGTCTACCAGGCGCGGGCCATCGCCCAGCGCGGCGACGTCATGTTCGACATCAATATCTTCGACACCGCGCCGATCAGCAAGAAGGACATCCGAACCCTGGCCGAGCGACAGCTGGAGCGGCTGTGAACGACGACGTGACACCCGACACCGCCCCGCCCGCCCCGAAGGGCCGGGCCCGGCGCGTGGTGCTCGCCGCGCTCCCCGCGGTCCTGGTCCTCGGCGCAGTCGGCGGTGCCGCCGCCTACACCAAGGTCACCGTGGACAGCGCCGACCGCACGGTCACCACCGAGGTCTGGGGCGGGGGCGCGCACAAGCCCGCGAAGGACCCCGCCGGGGACGTCGGCCGGGGCAGGGCCGACACCGAGCTCAGCAAGCTGCTGCTGCCGGTCCCGAAGGGCTACCGTCTCGGCCCGGACATGGGCGACTACGGAAACGACGACGAGATCAGCGGCAAGAAGGCCACGGCCCAGATGAAGGAGAGCGGCCGGGGGATCGCGGGCAAGCAGCGCCGCGAACGGGACCGGCGCATCGACCGGCTCCACCTCCAGGGCATCGCGCAGCGCTCGTACACCTCGGACGACAGCGATCTGACGGTCGAGATCCAGATCGTGAAGATGAAGGACAAGAGGGCCGTCCATGACCTGTACGGCTTCCAGACGGAGCTGATGGACACCTACGGCGACTTCCGTGCGGGGCCGAAGATCGAGGGCCACAAGAAGGCCAGGTGCTTCCGGGAGCCCGTGCGGACCAAGGTGAAGCTCGACGGCCTGTCCTGCCTCGCGTACGACGGGGAGCTGTTCCTCACCGTCGACGCCTACGGCACCAAGCCGTTCAGCGCGTCCGACGTCGCCGATCTCGTGAAGGACCAGCTCGACCACATCGAGTCCCCGGGGGAGTACGTATGACCGAGCAGACGGCGACGCCGACCGCCGCGACCGAGGAGCCCGCTGTCCCGGAGCAGGAGCTTCCGCCGACGGGAGCGGAGCCCGTAGCGGCCGCCGAGCCCCCGGCGGCCCCCGAGCAGGCACTTCCGGTGGCGGAGCCCGTACCTGCTCCGAAGCCGTCCCGACGCGTCCTGCGGGCCGTCGCCCGCTGGACCGCCGCCGTGCTGGTGCTCGGCGGTCTCGGCACCGGTACGGCCCTCGGCATCACCTCGATGGAGCGCACCGACGTACCGGGCCTGGCCACCGAGGGCGACGGACGCTGGGACTACCCGGAGCTCAGCCTGCCCGCGCTGCCGGCCGGTTCGCCGCGCCCGTTCAACGAGGCCAATGTCGCCGAGGTCCACCACGCCGACCTGCGGAAGCTGCTGATCCCCGCCCCGGCCGGAGCAACGGCGGACAAGAAGCTGACGGGCGGCTGGGTGAGCACGGCGCAGTTCGTCGGCGAGTTCCGCAAGGACAAGCGCGGCGAGCTCACGCAGCTGCTCGACGACTCGGCCCTGCGCCACATCGCGGCGCGCGGCTGGACCATGCCGGACGGCACGAGGTCCAGGGTCTATCTGCTGCAGTTCAACTCGACGGCGTACGCCCAGGGGCTCCGGGACGACACCTATGTGAGCAGCACCCCGGGCATACCGCTCGACTGGCCGACGGACCTGCAGATGGACGAGAGCTGGAACGGCGGCAAGGTGCCGGAGACCGTGGTCTACGCGTTCGGCGAGACGAAGACCGGGAAGGGACGGATCCACGAGGCCTACATCCAGGCCGGTGACACGCTCGCCCTGGTCATCCACTCGCAGCAGGGCGAAAAGATCGCCGAGCAGATCCCGTTCCGGCAGACACTGATCCTGCAGAACCAACTGCTGGGCTGATCCGCACGCCGGGGAGCCCCGCTTCCCCGGCACGCCCCGAACCGTCGCGCCGGGCCCCTACCCATTAGGCTGGGGCTCGGCCCCGTACTGCCGCCATACCGCTCGTTATCGCTCGTCCGAGGAGCTCCCGTGCTTGAGGCATTCTTCTCCACCCTGCTGGTCCTGGTCTGCGTCGGTGTTCTCGCCTTCGCCGGCCTGACCGTGAAGAAGCTGTACCAGGGCCAGCGCTGACCCGAGTCCGCACCACTCACCACTCCCTCACAGATCGTCTGAGCCGCTCATGATCGAGATCCCGTCCGACCTCCACCCGGACCTCGTCCCGCTTGCCTTCCTGCTCGGCAACTGGGCGGGCGCGGGCGTGTCCGACTTCCCGGGCGCCGAGAAGTGCAACTTCGGCCAGGAAGTCACCTTCAGCCACGACGGCCGGGACTTCCTGGAGTACGTCTCGCACTCCTGGGTGCTCGACGCCGAGGGCAACAAGGTCAAGCCGCTGGAGACCGAGTCCGGCTACTGGCGCATCGACAAGGACCGCAAGGTCGAGGTCGTCATGGTCCGCGACCAGGGCGTCATCGAGATCTGGTACGGCGAGCTCGCCCACCAGAAGCCGCAGATCGACCTGGTCACCGACGCGGTGGCCCGGACCGCGGCCTCCGGCCCGTACAACGGTGGCAAGCGCCTCTACGGCTATGTGAACAGCGACCTGATGTGGGTCGGCGAGAAGGCCACCCCCGACGTGGAGCTGCGCCCGTACATGTCGGCGCACCTGAAGAAGGTCGTCACCCCGGAAGAGGTCGAGGCGATGGCGAAGAGCCTCGGCGACCTGCCGGACGACGGCATCGCGTTCTTCAAGTAGCCGCACGCATCCAGGTACGCGCACGATCTGCGGTCAGGTGCTCACCCGGTCCTACACTGGGCCTGTGGTGAGCACCGACTGGAAGACCGATCTTCGGCAGCGCGGCTATCGGCTGACGCCGCAGCGGCAGCTTGTCCTGGAAGCCGTCGACACGCTGGAACACGCGACGCCCGACGACATCCTCGCCGAGGTGCGCAGGACGGCGTCCGGTGTGAACATCTCGACCGTCTACCGGACCCTGGAGCTCCTGGAGGAGCTCCAGCTGGTCAGCCATGCCCATCTGGGGCACGGCGCGCCGACGTACCACCTGGCCGACCGCCACCACCACATCCATCTGGTCTGCCGGGACTGCGCGGACGTCATCGAGGCCGATGTCGATGTCGTCGCCGAATTCACCGCGAAGCTGCGGGACAGCTTCGGCTTCGAGACCGACATGAAGCACTTCGCGATCTTCGGCCGCTGCTCCGGCTGCACGGCGAAGAAGGCGGACGGTGAGCCGGGCGATCGTGCGGCCGATCGGCCCCGGCCGCCCGCTTCCGCGCAGTAGACCGAGTCGTACGCTGGTCGCATGAAGAGCCCCCTGCTGTCCCTGCCCGGCGCCGTCCCCGCCGAGGGCTGCGACGAAGGCGTCGCCGCGCACTACGGCGACCTGTTCCGCGAGCAGCGAGCCCTCGCCGACGGCACCGGCCTCGTCGACCTCTCGCACCGCGGCGTCGTCACCGTCACCGGAAGCGACCGGCTGGCCTGGCTGCACCTGCTGATCACCCAGCACGTCAGCGAACTCGCCCCGGGAGAGGCCACCGAGGCGCTGATCCTCACCGCGCACGGGCACATCGAGCACGCCCTCTATCTCGTCGACGACGGCGAGACGGTGTGGATGCACGTCGAACCGGACACCCAGGGCGACCTGATCGCCTATCTGGAGTCGATGAAGTTCTTCTACCGGGTGGATGTCGCCGACCGCACCGAGGACTTCGCCGTCGTGCACCTTCCGGCCGGCTCCATCGCGGAGGTCCCCGAGGGCATCGTCGTACGGGAGGCTCCGCACGGCCGTGACCTGTTCCTGCCCCGCGCCGACCTGGAGACCTACGCCGCCGAGAACGGTCCGGTGGCCGGCATCCTGGCCTACGAGGCGCTGCGCGTCGAGGCTCACCGCCCCCGGCTCGGCTTCGAGACCGACCACCGCACCATCCCGCACGAGCTGGGCTGGATCGGCACCGCCGTTCACCTCCAGAAGGGCTGCTACCGCGGTCAGGAGACCGTGGCCCGGGTGCAGAACCTCGGGAAGCCGCCGCGTCGGCTGGTCTTCCTGCACCTGGACGGCAGCGACGTGATCCTGCCCGGGCACGGCACTCCGGTGCGGCTCGCAGCGGACGGGGCGGAGGGACGTCAGCTCGGCTTCATCACGACGTCCGCCCGCCACCACGAGCTGGGACCGATCGCGCTGGCACTGGTCAAGCGCAACGTGGCGGTGGACGCGGAACTACTCGCGGGGGACACCGCGGCGGCCCAGGAGACGGTCGTCGAGCCGTAGATCTGCTACGCGCGGCCGTCTACGGACGCGCACGGCCGAACCCGGCTCAGACCTCGATCAGTACGGTGAACGGGCCATGGTTCGTGAGCGAGACCCGCATGTCCGCTCCGAACCGGCCCGTCTCCACCTGCGCGCCCAGCGCCCGTAGCTGCGCGACCACCTCGTCGACCAGCGGTTCGGCGATCTCGCCGGGCGCCGCGGCGTTCCAGGTGGGCCTGCGCCCCTTCCGGGCGTCCCCGTAGAGAGTGAACTGCGAAATCACCAAAAGCGGCGCATTCACATCGGAGCAGGACTTCTCGCCCTCCAGAATGCGCACCGACCAGAGCTTGCGGGCGAGCTGCGCCGCCTTCTCCGCGGTGTCCCCGTGGGTGACTCCGACCAGCACACACAGCCCCTCGCCGACGATTTCGCCGACCACCTCGGGCCCGTTTCCGTTGCCCGCGCCGTCGGCCACCGTGACGCTCGCGCCGTCCACTCTCTGTACCACTGCACGCATACAGACCAACCTATCTTGGGCTGAACGGGTACAGAGCACCTGCGTAGGCACGGTGTGGGGTGGCACCATGCACGGAAGGCGGTGTGCCGACGCACCGGTCGAGGGGATGGACAGAGCATGAGTACATATGGAGCCGGGCAATCCCCCGGTGTCGTACCGGTCACGCGCGCCGTCGCCGGTACCAGTACTAGCACCAGCACCATGCGCCCGCCCGTGCAACGGACCGGTCACTGCCTCGACGACGGCCTGCCCGGGCCCTCGCAGCCGGAGCTGGGCACCCTGCGCCTGCCGGAACTGCGCGCGCTGCGTCGTGACGCGCAGCGCGATGAGGCAGACCTCAGTTACGTACGCCGTCTGGTCCAGGGGCGGATCGACATCCTGCGGGCCGAGCTGGCCCGCCGCCGGGACCCCGAGGCACCGGTCGTGGACCGGCTCTCCGAGATCCTCGCCGACACCCCGTCGCGGCACCGCTCGTCCGCCCGGCACGTGACGCTGACCACGCCGCGGAGCGACGAGTTCCGCCGGCTGGCCGCCGAGACACTCGCCGAGGTCGAACTCTCCGACCTCGACGCCCGTACCGACGAAGAGCTGCACACCGCGATGGGACGGCTCGTCCGCTACGAACAACAGGTCTCCCGCCGCCGTCACCGGCTGCAGTGCACCGCGGACGATTGCAGTGCGGAGATCGCCCGCAGGTACCGTGACGGGGAAGCACAAGTAGACGACCTGCTCGCCTGAAGCGATCCTTCCGGGGCAGGTCCCTCGCACAACCCCGGAAGGCCGCCACGATGAGCTCCACACCCTTCATATCCCCGGCGGCCCCCGCGCTGCCCGTTCTGGCCGAGGTCGTACGGTCCGGCTTCGTCGAGGGCCACCACCGGGGCTCGCTGGTCGTGCTGGCCGCCGACGGCAGTGTGGAGCAGGCGCTGGGGGACCCGGCCGCGGCGGTCTTCCCGCGCTCCTCGAACAAGCCGATGCAGGCCGCCGCCGTGCTGCGGGCCGGGCTCGACCTCTCCGGTGAACGACTGGCCCTGGCCGCCGCGAGCCACTCGGGCGAGGGGTTCCACCTCGATCTCGTACGCAAGATGCTCGCCGAGCACGGACTGACGCCGGACGATCTGCAGACCCCGCCCGATCTGCCGCTGGACCCGCAGGAGGCGGAGACCTATCTCGCCGCGGGCGGCGTCCGCGAGCGGATCACCATGAACTGCTCCGGCAAGCACGCGGCGATGCTCGCGGTGTGTGCACGCAACGGCTGGGACCAGGCGACCTATCTGGACCCCGCCCACCCGCTCCAGCAGCTGGTCCACCGGGTGGTCGAGGAAGCGGCGGGCGAGCCGGTCACGGCAGTGGGTACGGACGGCTGCGGGGCCCCGCTGATGGCGATCAGCCTGGTCGGTCTGGCGCGGGCGTTCCGCTCGTTCGTGCTGGCCGGGGAGGGCACCGCGGAGCGCCGGGTGGCGGATGCGATGCGCACCCACCCGGAGTACGTCGCGGGCACCCGGCGCCCCGACACGTGGCTGATGCGCGAAGTGCCGGGCACGCTCTCCAAGATGGGTGCGGAGGCGGTCCAGGCGGTGGCGCTGGCGGACGGCCGGGCGGTGGCATTCAAGATCGCCGACGGCGGCGGACGGGCGCTCGGCCCGGTGCTGGCCAGGGCACTGGAGCTGCTCGGCGTCGACGGGCCGGTGGTGGACCGGATCGGCCGGGCGCCGCTGATGGGCGGCGGCGCGGAAGTGGGCGTGATCCGGGCGGCGTTCTGACCGTCCGGGTCTCCCCGGGAGCCCGGAAAACCTGGCGACATCCCCCGTCCCGTATGCCTAGCGTGGGGCGCATGAGTCCTGAGGTCCGTACCGTCACCGCGTCCGAGTTCCCCAGTTGGCTGAGCGCCGTGAACACCGGCTTTCTGCGGCCGCCGACGGTGACGGACGGGGAGGTCGCGAGCCGCCTCCCGCACACGGATCTGGCCCGTACCCAAGGGGTGTTCGACGACGGGCGGTGCGTGGCGTCGTTCCGGTCCTTCGCGCAGGAGCTGACGGTCGTCGGCGGCGCCACGGTGCCGTCCGACGCGGTCACCAACGTCACGGTGTCGCCCACGCACCGCCGGCGCGGGCTGCTCAGCCGGATGATGGCCACGGACCTGGCGGCGGCGAAGGAGCGCGGCGACGTCGTCGCGACGCTGATCGCCGCGGAGTACCCGATCTACGGGCGGTACGGGTTCGGCCCGGCCACCTGGACCACCGAGTGGGAGATCGACATCCCCCGGGCCGGCCTGGACCCGCGCTGGTCGGGCCCGTCCGCGGCGGACGGCGGCCGGATCGACCTGGTGGACGGCGCCGAGGTGCGCAAGCTCGGCCCCGCCCTGCACGACCGGCTGCGCGCCAGGCAGCACGGCGTGGTCAGTCGCGGAGACCGCTGGTGGCAGCTGAACACCGGCGAGGACGTGCCGGTGCCGGGGTCATGGACGGAACCGTTCCACGCGGTGTACCGCAACGCGGACGGCGAGGTCGACGGCCTGCTCGTCTACCGCGCCGACGACAAGTGGGGCGATGCGAAGCAGCCGCTGAACCGGGCGTCCGTCGTCGGTCTGATCGCCGAGACCCCGGCGGCGGAACGGGCGCTGTGGCACTTCGTCTGCTCGATCGACTGGGTCACCACGGTCCGCTCCGGCTACCGTGCCCCCGACGACCTGCTCCCCCTCCTCCTCCCGGACCCGCGCGCGGCCCGCACCGTCACGCAGGCGGACTGGATGTGGGTGCGGGTCCTGGATGTCGTACGAGCCCTGGAGGCGCGCACCTACGCCGTCCCGGCCACCCTGACCCTGGACGTCCGCGACCCGGCCGGCCTCGCCGGCGGCCGCTTCCGCCTGGAGGCCTCCCCGGACGGCGCGTCCTGCACGCCGACCGCGGAGAGCGCCGATCTGGCCCTGGACGTGCGGGAGCTGGGGACGCTCTACCTCGGCGACGAATCGGTACTCCGGCTCGCGGCGCTGGGCCGGATCGACGAACTCACGCCGGGCGCGGCGGCGGTGGCGGACCGGGTCTTCCGGGCGGGGCGGCGCGCCTGGTGCCCGGATGTGTTCTGACCGCGTGCCACGTATGCCCTCCTAGGATGGATCCAAGGGCGGATCTCCGCTCCGGGCGGGGGACGTCGCCGGCCCGGGGGCCGCGGTCCGGGGGCGGCGCGGGAGGTGGTTCAGGTGACTGGAACATACGGTTCGTCGGGCGGTACGGGCCTGCCGGCCAGCATCGAAGCCGCCTGGGGGTTGCGGGAGCGCCCGGTCAAGGGACCGAAGCCCGGCCTGAGTCTGGCCCGCATCGTGGACGCCGCGGTGGCGGTGGCCGAGTCCGAGGGGCTCGGCGCGGTCTCGATGGGGCGGGTCGCGAAGGATCTCGGCGCCTCGACGATGTCGCTCTACCGCTATGTATCGGCCAAGGACGAGCTCTACGTCCTGATGCAGGAGGCGGCCCTGGGGCCGCCGCCCCCGCTGCCCGCGCTGGAGAGCGGCGCGGGCTGGCGGGAGGCGCTCCGGCAGTGGGCCTGGGCGCAGCGCGAGGTGTTCCACCGCAATCTGTGGATGCTCCGTATCCCGGTCGTGGGTCCGCCGGCCAGCCCCAACAGTCTCGCCTGGTGGGAGCAGGGCCTCCAGGCGCTCGACGGCACCGGTCTCAGCGAGAGGGAGGGGGTCTCCGTGATCCTTCTCGTCGCCGGTTTCGTGCGGAACGAGGCGCTGCTGAGAGGGGACCTCGCCGCCGCCGTCGAGGCGCGGGGCGTCTCACCACAGGAAGTGATGAACGGGTACGCGCGGACACTGGACCGGCTGATCGACCCCGCGAGGCACCCGGCACTCTCGCGGCTGCTGGCGTCCGGGGTGCTGGGCACGCCGGACGATCCGGACGACGAGTTCGCATTCGGACTGGATCGGGTGCTGGACGGGGTCGAGGTCCTGCTGCGGGGCCGGCCCGGGCGGGCGGAGCCCGGACCGGGCAGGGGCGCGGGCATGGATGCGGCGTTTCCGGATCCCCGGCCCGTCACGCCTTCCGCGTGCTGAGCAGCACCTTGCCGAGCAGACCGCGCCCCTCGATCGCCGCATGCGCCTGCGCCGCCTGCTCCAACGGGTAGACCTGCCCGATCACCGGGCGCAGCCGCCCGGCCGCAGCCTCGGCCAGTGCGTGTCCGGCCAGGCGTACGTGCTCCGCGTCCGTCAGCTGCACATCCGCGATGGAGCGCAGCGAGACCGAGCGCCGCGCAGCCTCCTCGGTATCGATCCTGGCGAAAGTGCCGGTCGGCGCCCCGTGGGCGGAGAAGCGGCCGCCGTCGGCGACCAGCGCGAAAGCTGCCGCGCCCATCATGCCTCCGACGCCGTCCAGAACCACGTCCGCAGGGCCGCCGGCCTTCTCCAGGGCCGCACGGGCGTGCTCCGCCCACTCCGCGTCCGCGCCGTCGACCACGTCATCGGCGCCCAGCTCCCGTACCAGTTCCGTCTTCCGCTTGCCTCGCGCCACCGCGACGACGTGCGCACCGGCCGCGTGCACCAGCTGGACGAGCAGGGTGCCCATGCCGCCGGAGGCCCCGAGGACCAGCACGCGTTCGCCGGGTTCGGGGGCGGTCGCCTCCAGCAGCGCGGCGGCGGTCACCCCGTCGTGGATCAGGGCGGCGGCCTCGCGCAGCCCGAGCCCGTCGGGCACCGGTACCAGGTGGTCCGCGGGGGTCACGGCCTGCTCGGCGTAGCCGCCCGCGAAGCCGAGGGAGGCGACGACCCGGCGGCCGGTCCAACGCGCGTCGACGCCCGCGCCGACCGTACGGACCGTGCCGGCGATCCCGCCGCCCGGCACGTACGGCGGGACGACCGGGAAGTAGTCGCGGAACGCGCCCGACCGGATCTGGGTCTCCACGAAGAGCGTGTCAACGTCACTCACGTCGATCACCACCTCGTCGGGCCCCGCCACCGGGTCGGGCCGCTCGGCCGGAACCAGTACCTCCGGACCGCCCAGCTCCCTGACCAGCGCCACACGCATGCGGATCACGCCTCTCCTTGTTCGGGCGGCCGGCCGTCCGGTGCCCGTCCTCCCACTCTCGGACGTCAAGTCCGGTTGAGGTCAAGGGCGTACGCTTCGTGGTCATGAACGGAGAGAAGGCCCGACCCGGGACCGCGGCCGAGCCGCTGATCAGCCTGCGGGAGCGGAAGAAGCAGCTGACGTACCAGGCGGTTTCCGATGCCGCGATCGCGATGTTCCTGGAGAGGGGCTTCGACAAGGTCTCGGTGGCGGAGGTGGCGGCCGCCGCCGACATCTCCAAGCCCACGCTGTTCCGGTACTTCCCGGCCAAGGAGGACCTGGCACTGCACCGGTTCGCCGACCACGAGGACGAGGCGGCGCGGGTGGTCGCGGCCCGCCCGGAGGGCGAATCGCCGCTGGACGCCCTGCACCGCCACCTCCTCGACGGCCTGGAGCGGCGCGACCCGGTGACGGGGCTCTGCGATGCGCCCGAGGTGCTGGCGTTCCACCGGATGCTGTACGGGACGCCGTCGCTGGTGGCCCGCATGTACGGCTACCAGAGCCGCTCGGAGGCGGCGCTCGCGCGTGCGCTGGGCGACGGGATGCGGGACCGGCTGGCGGCGGGGCAGATCATTGCCGTGCAACGGATCCTGGCGCTGGAGAACTGGCGGCGGATCGATGCCGGGGAGAGCGCGGACGAGGTGTACGGGGACGCGGTGCGGGCGGCCGAACTCGCCTTCGTGCAGCTGAGGTCGGGGATCGAGGGGGACCGGTAGGGCGGGGGCCCCGCGCGGCCCGTCCGGCCGGTCCGGCTCGTCCGGCTCGTCCGGCTCGGGCAAGGGGGGCGTCCCCGGGGTGCAGTGGCGGCGTCAGCCGAGCGGGGAGGCGTGCCCCGGCCGGCACCCGGAAGGAACGCTGTTGCCGCTGATGTCGAAATCCCCGCAGGTGAGAAAGACGTGGTTGAACTTGCCGAGGGCGTAGGCCAGTCCGCCGACGATCACGACGACACCGACGACCGTCCGGCGCTGGCGGTCGGTGAGTTCCGTCTCCCCGAACAGCAGGAGCTGCAGCAGCACCCAGGCCAGCAGCGGGGTGCCGATGATGCTGATGATGCCGCCCGCCAGGAAGAGCGTCTCTCCCGGCCAACTGCCTCTGCGAGGCACGATGGCGGCGATGACGAGCCACACGGTGGGCAGGGCCAGGCAGGACCAGTACACCCAGCCGTGATGCTGCCGACGCGTGGGCACCAACAGGCCGGTCAGTATCACGGCGGTCGACACCGACCAGAGGGTGAGCATCTGGTCGTAGAAGATGACGTTGTAGGCGCCGAGCGTGAAGGCGGGCTCCCAGACCGCCAGCGCTCCACCGCCCGCGATCACGGCGGTCTTCGGTACCACCTGGCCGACGCTGCTCCGGCTGAGGGGCGCGGGCCGTGCGCCTCCGCTCGCGCCTGCGGAGCGGGTGGCGTCGTCATCCATGGGAACCCCTCTCCGAAATAGGATATTTCCGTACACATTACTCAGGACGAGGGTGGGCGTCCGGCTGACGAACACGGTCGGAAGCGACGTGCTGTCCGTGGTCGTCGGCGGCACCCACTCACCCGAACTGCGCCTGAGGATCGACACGCTCCTGTCCGCCCTCGCCGCGACGGCGCTCTGAGCGTCCGCCGGGAGTCAGCCCACCTGCTCCGCCAGGAAGTCCTCCCAGGTCCGCGCACCCACGGAAGTCCTCTTGCCGAGCGACAGGTTCTCGCCCGCCCGGTACGCGAGCCCGGCCTTCCCCGGCACCCGGACCGGCATCATCAGCCGGTGCTTGCCGCGCAACTGCAGATATCCGCGGCTCAGTTCGGCCACTCCGTACACGTTCGGCCCGGCCAGGTCGGGCACCAGGCCGGCCGGCTTGCCGAGCGTCAGCTCCACGAGCCGGGCCGCCACCTCGCGCGCGTCGACCGGCTGGAACCGGAGTCCGCCGGGCACCGGTATCACCGGCAGCTTCGTCATCTTCTCCACGACGGTCAGGACCAGGTTGTTGAACTGGGCGGCACGCAGCGTGGTCCAGGGAAGGCCCGAGTCGGCCACGGCCTGCTCAGCGCCCAGCTTGGACCTGAAGTAGCCGATCGGCATCCGGTCCGCCCCGATGACCGAGATGTACACGAGGTGCTGGACTCCGGCTCGCGATGCGGCCCGCACCAGGTTCCGGGTCGCCTCGTCGTCTCCCTTGGGACCGCCCGCGAGGTGCAGGACCGTTCCGGCCCCGGCCACCGCGGACTCGACGCCTTCGTCCTTGAGCAGGTCGCCGGTCACGTACTCGACGCCGTCCCCGGACTTGTGGCTGTGCCGGCTGAGGACCCGTACGTGACACCCGGCGTCCCGCAGGAGCGGTACGACGAGGCGGCCGAGCGTGCCCGTGCCGCCGGTGACCAGAAGAGGTGAGGTGGTCATGGTCGTCTCCAATTCGTTCGTCCGGGAGCCGATCTCCCGGACACAATCAGCGGGGTTCTGCGGGTCTGTTGATATGACCCGCCATGGGGAAGGAATGTGACCGGATGGACGAGCACTCAGGGCTGACGGAGCGTTTCGAGGGGGACCGGACCCGTCTGCGAGCCGTGGCGTACCGAATGCTCGGCTCGGTGAGCGAGGCCGATGACGCCGTTCAGGAAACCTGGTTGCGCCTCCATCGCACCGACGTCAGCGGCGTCGAGAACCTCAGCGGGTGGCTGACGACGGTGACGGCACGGGTGTGTCTGAACATGCTGCGGGCGCGCGAGTCCCGCCGCGAGGATCCCCTCGCGGCGCTCGTGCCCGAAACCGGCGTGGACCGGGAGGACGGGCGCGACCCCGAGGAGGAGGCGCTGCTCGCGGACTCGGTCGGACTGGCGCTCCTGGTAGTGCTCGACACACTGACGCCGGCCGAGCGAATCGCCTTTGTGCTGCACGACCTGTTCGCCGTGCCCTTCGACGAGATCGGCCCGATGATCGAGCGTTCCCCCACAGCGGCCAGACAGCTTGCGAGCCGCGCCCGCCGCCGGGTCAAGGGGGCCACCCCGGTGCCCGAAGCGGACCTGGCCCGCCAGCGTCACGTGGTCGACGCCTTCCTCGCTGCCACCCGCGGCGGAGACTTCGACGCACTGGTCCGGCTGCTCCATCCGGACGTCGTCCTCCGTGCCGACCCGGCGGTCGTGCCGACCCCCGAACCGATCGTCGTCCGCGGCGCCCGCACCGTCGCCCAGGGCGCGATGGCCGCCATGGGCCGGGCCCGGTTCACCCAGCCCGGGCTGGTCGATGGCGCGGTGGGTCTCATCATGGCCCCGCTCGGCCGCCTGGCCCTGGTGCTCGGCTTCACGGTGACGGCGGACGGGATCACCGAGATCGACGTGATCGCGGACCGGGGCCGCCTCAGCCAGGTCGATATCGCCGTGCTCGACGCCTGATCCGATGTCCATGCCCGGTGCCGCACCGAGTCGCCCGCGCGAGATGCGGGAACGGCGACGGCGCCGGGCCGGGCACGCCGGGGACGGGCGGGGCCGCTGTGCCGCGGACGGCGGTCGGCGGTCCTGCCGGGCCGGGTCGCGGTGGACAGCCCTTAGGGGAGAAGCGCTCCCGCTCGGGCCTCGCAGGCTTCCGCGTGACGGGCCCGTTACGACACCTGGGACACATGCCGGTGGCGGGTCGCGGGCCGATGCGGCTGGGTCACCTGGCGACGGTTCGGCGTGCGGCCCGGGCCGCTGATCAAGGCGGAGCATCTCGAGCTCCGCGGCGGCTGCGGAGGTGGCGTGGGCCCGCGGCCCCTTTTCGCCGGACGGCCCGGACGCACCGGCCTGTCGGCCTTAAGCTGGCCCGGTGACGCTTGAGGACCTCGTACGGCTGCGCCGCGCCCGGGACACGATGGACCGCGACTATGCGGAGCCCCTCGACGTCCCGGCGCTGGCGCGCGTCGCCCTCATGTCGCCCGGACACTTCTCCCGCAGTTTCCGGGCCGCCTTCGGGGAGACGCCGTACAGCTACCTGATGACGCGCCGTGTCGAGCGGGCCAAGGCACTGCTGCGGCGGGGCGACCTGAGCGTGACGGAGGTCTGCTTCGCAGTCGGCTGTACATCGCTGGGGTCGTTCAGCTCGCGCTTCACCGAGCTGGTCGGCGAGAGCCCGAGCGCGTACCGGGCCCGCAGCCACGACGAGGGCGCGGCCATCCCGGCCTGTGTCGCCAAGATCCATACGCGACCGGTCAGGAACGCGCCGGCCAGGAGCGGAGAAGCGGAAACCGCCGCCCGCCCGTAGCGTCGAAGGCATGAACATCAAGCTTTCCCAGTGCTTCATCGCGGTCGACGACCATGACAAGGCGCTCGCCTTCTACCGCGACGTTCTCGGCCTGGAGGTACGCAACGACGTGGCGTTCGAGGGGATGCGCTGGGTGACCGTCGGCTCACCCGCGCAGCCGGACGTGGAGATCGTCCTCGAACCTCCGGCCGCGAACCCGAACGCCTCGCCGGCCGACAAGCGGGTGATGGCCGAGCTGCTGGCCAAGGGCATGCTGCGCGGCGTGATCTTCTCCACCGACGACTGCGACGCCACTTTCGAGCGCATCCGGGCCGCGGGCGGCGAGGTGCTCCAGGAGCCGGTCGACCAGCCCTACGGCGTCCGCGACTGTGCCTTCCGCGACCCGGCCGGCAATCTGCTGCGCTTCAACCAGCCGCGCGGTCGGTGACATCCGCGCGCCCTGGAGCGCGCTTCGGCTCCTGCCGTCTCCGGTGTCACGTTCCGACGGCCGGAAGGCGCGAGCGCGACCACCCGCGCTCGCATCCGGCGCCTTGGCTCGCGGTCTCCGCCCATCCGCGCCTCCGCGCCGGACGGCCCGGGTCGCGCGCCCCGACCCCGCTGCGCCCGCTCGTGACTGCCCACGCGGGAAACCTGGGTGACGCGGCGTCAGGAGGCGTGCGACAGGTGGCAGGACGGATCAGGAATCGAGAAGCGTCGGGCACCGAGCCGCAGCTACCGTGACGGCCATGGACATCACCATTCACACGGCCTCCCTTCCGCATGACGACCCGGACGCCGCTCTGACCTTCTACCGCGACACCCTCGGCTTCGAGGTCCGCAGCGATGTCGGACACGGCAAGATGCGCTGGATCACGGTCGGCCCCGTCGATCAGCCCGGCACTTCCATCCTCCTGGCGCCGCCGGCCGCCGACCCCGGGGTCACCGAGGACGAGCGCCGCACCATCGTCGAGATGATGGCCAAGGGCACCTACGGCTGGATCCTGCTGGCCACCCGGGACCTCGACGGCACCTTCGAGAAGGTGCAGGCCGCCGACGCCGAGGTCGTCCAGGAGCCGACCGATCAGCCCTACGGCGTTCGCGACTGCGCCTTCCGCGATCCCGCGGGCAACCTGATCCGCATCCAAGAGCTTCGCTGAGCCGTTCGACAACCGATCTGCTCCCGGTGGCCGGCGTCTCAACCACTGCGAAGAATGCGGCGGTCGGCGCTTTGGTGCTCCCACGTCCCGGCGAGTCGACCACCGGCCCCCACCTGGCCGCCGTCCGCTCCACCCTCAGCCTGTACCCAGGTGTTCGCACACATGGATGAAAGGAGTTCTCTCATGTGTCATCCCGCGTGGATGCGCGCACTCACCGCTGCGCAGCGCCTGAGCGACCTCGCGCGACTGCGCCGCGTCCGCGACCGGATCGACCGGGAGTACGCGCAGCCGCTCAACGTCGAGGTGCTTGCCCGCGGCGCGAACATGTCGGCCGGACACCTCAGCCGGCAGTTCCGGCTCGCCTACGGCGAGTCGCCGTACGCCTATCTGATGACGCGTCGCATCGAGCGCGCGACGGCGCTGCTGCGGCGCGGCGACCTCAGCGTCACCGAGGTCTGCTTCGCGGTCGGCTGCTCATCGCTGGGCACTTTCAGCACCCGCTTCACCGAGCTGGTCGGCATGGCGCCCAGCGTCTACCGGCGCCGCGCGGCGGGCGCTGCGGCGGGCATGCCGTCGTGCGTGACGAAACAGGTGACCAGACCGGTCAGGAATCGAGAAGCACCGGCGGTCGAGCCGCAACTAGCGTGACGGACATGACCTCCATCGAATCCGTCACCCTCGAGGTGGCCGACCCCACGGCCGCCAACCGCTTCTACACCGCCTTCGGTTTGGGCACTCAGCTGCGCCTGCGGGCCTCGGAGGCGCCGACGACCGGCTTCCGTGGGTTCGCGCTGTCGCTCACGGTGTCCCAGCCGGCCACCGTCAACGGCTTCATCGGCGCCGCCCTCGACGCCGGTGCCACGCCGCTGAAGCCTGCCTCGAAGTCGCTCTGGGGCTACGGCGGTGTCGTACAGGCCCCGGACGGGACGATCTGGAAGGTCGCCACGTCGGCGAGGAAGGACACCGGCCCGGCCACCAGGGAGATCGAGCAGATCGTGCTCCTGCTGGGAGCCGCGGACGTGGCGGCGAGCAAGCAGTTCTACGTCGACCGCGGCCTCGCCGTGGCGAAGAGCTTCGGCCGCAAGTACGTCGAGTTCGCGGCTTCGTCGTGTCCCGTCAAGCTGGCGCTGTACGGGCGCCGCGCCCTCGCCAAGGACGTCGGCGTTCCTGCCGACGGCACCGGATCGCACCGGCTCATGCTCGGCAGCGATGCCGGGTCTTTCACCGACCCGGACGGGTTCGCCTGGGAGGCCGCGTCGTCGGCACCCACGCCCTGATCCGTCACTGCCGGGGGCCGGGGGCCGGGGGCCGGGGGCTGTCGCCGTCGTACGGATGCGTTCGCCGGGTGTCCACCCGGCCCATGAGACGGGCGGTGTGTGCGAGGCCGTCAGGGCGTCGGAGGCCGTACCGTCCGTGAGGCCCGCGGCCTCGACGGACCGACCGATGACCGACGGATCCCCTCCCTCGGAGGAAGGGAGATCCACGATGTGACTGGAGGAAGCATGACAGGCACGCCGCCGCGTGGGCTCGAGGAGAGGCTGCGGGACACTCGCGCGAGACTGGAGAGCGACGTCGACCTCTGGGTCGCGACGCAGGGCTCCCCGGGCGTCCACCTCATCCCGCTCTCCTACCTCTGGGAGGGGACCGCGTTCCTCATCTCGACCCCGCGTGCCTCGGTCACCGGCCGCAACCTGCTCGCGGACGGCCGGGTGCGGCTCGGCATCGGGCCGACGCGCGACGTCGTCGTCGTCGACGGTATCGCCGAGCCGGTGGACATCGCCGACCTTGCGCCGGAGACGGGTGACGCGTTCGCCGCCAAGACAGGCTTCGACCCGCGCGGACTCGATGAGCCCTATCAGTACTTCCTGATCCGGCCGCGGCGCATCCGGGCCTGGCGGGAGGCGAACGAGCTGCAGGGACGAGACCTCATGCGCGACGGCCGCTGGCTCGGCTGACCGCCGCACGGGAACGCCGGCTCCGTACCCCTGGCCTGGCTCTTCCTGCGGAACGCGGTGTTGCTGCGTGACGTTGCAGGGTTTCAGGTGGTCGGCCTCTTCCCCCCGGCACCGTCGCTGCTCCCCCCCGGACAACAACCGACCGGTTTCGAGTCGACGTGGGCCGCTGCGCGAGAGAACCGGACGTCGTCAGCGCCGTCTGGCCCCACGACCGTGTCATCCTCTCCGCCGACGGCGGGTCCCACAAAGGACTGGCAGGAGGGACGTGGTGGCACATTTTCCACTCCGAGTAGTCGGAACTCCGCGCAGCCGGATTCTCTCCCTCCGGCCGGACCCGGCGGTCGACACCAGCAGCGACCTCACACTCTGGACCCGATCTGAGCTCCGTTTCGACGACTGAGCGGGCAGCGGGGCAGCACGCGAGAGGGCGACAGACGGACCGGGCGGAACTCGCCGCGATGCCGGGCGGCCGGACCACGGCCTGCGAACCCGCCGGAGCGGCGCTTCTCCACCGTCGACGTCCTCACCCGGCTCGAAGCCGCTCAGGTCAGGATCGGCTGCATCTTCTCATCGGACCGGACGTGGGCCTTCATGCTCTTCCTTGCCGATGGCACCAGCACAGTCCTCACCTGCACGGGAGTCCGCCAAGCCGAGCGGTGACGGTTGGCCTGCTCAAGGGACAACTGTCCTGTCCGGTCTCGCTGAGGTTGAGGCAGGTTGATGCTCTGACCTGGGGTGCCTCAAGTTGAGTGAGACGCTTCTGGAGATTCCGTCTCGGTCAAGATGAGGTGTCTGGCCTTGAGTGAGGGGGCGTGTTGGCTGGCTCGGCCGGTGGGTGGTGCGCTTCGTGGGCGTCGATGAGCTCGTCCAGATGTGCCTCTGCCCAGGCGCGTGCCGCGTTGAGCGGGTCAAGGAGACTCCGGCCGAGCGACGTGAGTTCGTACTCGACGTGGCGGACGGGTCCTGCATGAACGGTTCGGACGAGGAAGCCGTCACGTTCCAGCGCCCGGAGGGACTGTGTGAGCACCTTGGATGTGATGTTCCGCAGTGGGACCCGTAGCTCGGAGAACCGGCGGGGGCCGTCCTCAAGGCACTGGATGATCATCCCGGCCCATTTGTCTCCCACTCGGAACGGCACCAGGTCAGAGGGGCAGAGCGGATCGAACATCTCTGGGTCCAGGGGCTTGGTCACAGCGCCACCGTAGTGCGGTATCCAGGAGGAAACCATGAATGTGGCTACCTTGCTCGGGCATGTCAGCGGACAGATCTTCTTGAGGCGCGAGCGAGGTAATCCATGGGCAAGGTCCTTGTTTTCGGTGCAGGCGGGCGAGTCGGACGGGCGGCTGTCAGCGAGGCACTCCGCCGGGGGCACCACGTCACCGCAGTCGTCCGGAACGCCTCCAGGCACCCGGACATGGAAGGCGCGGGAGTCCGTCTGGTGAGCGGTGATGTCACTGACGCAGACGCTGTCGCCGATCTCGCGGCCGGGCATGACGCCGTGATCATGGCCGCCTATGATGCCGGCGCTCAGCCGGACGTCTTCTTCACAGCCGCCGCTCGCGCTCTCCTCGATGGGCTGGCACGAGCGGGGGTGGGCCGGTTGGTCGCTGTCGGCCTGGCGGCAACACTGGAGACCAGTGAGGGGACGCCTTTGATGGATACTCCCGGTTTTCCGCAGGAATACCGGCCCGTCTGTCTCGGTCACGCGGCCGGGACAGCTGTGCTGCGTTCCTCGGCGACTTCTCTGGACTGGCTGATCATCAGCCCGGCTGGTGACTTCGATCATGCCGGGGTGGGCTCTGGCCGCTACTCCACTTCAGACGTCAACATGGCCAGTCGCATCTCCCACGACGACTTCGCGATCGCCCTGCTCGACGAGATCGATGCTCCTCGTCACCACCGCACGCATGTCGGTGTCGAAGGGGCCTGATCCGAGCATGAAGCTGGCCGCGCATGCTCCAGAGCGAGGACGTCGATCATCCGGCTTGCGCGGTGTGTGACAGGGGTTCGTCCTCCCAGGTCAGATCGGCGACGATTTCCACCAAGCCGACGAGGCCGTTGCGGAGCCACGGGAGTGTGATGCCCCGGGGGCGGTGGTCCAGGTGGAAGGCTTGTTCGAACTCGATTTGGGTGGTGCCGGTGAGGTGCGCGACTTTGCGTTCGGTCTCAGGTCGCTGTGCCTGGGAGATGATCAGTTTCGTGAACCTGGCGACCTGGGGGTAGTTGGCGGCCCGGTGGAAACGCTGGGACCGGATGAGGTCGAAGCGGTCCGGGAGGGTTTTGGAGTCCGGCCGGTAGATGCGCGCAAGCACGGAATCCCGGTCGCCACGCACCAGTGCCCGTCGGTCTATCTCTCGCCAGAACCGCTCGCAGTGGCGGTAGGCGGTTCCCAGAGCGAACGTCCCGTGCCGACGTTCCAGCCGGTCAAGGAGGCGCTGGGCGCGGACGACTTCTGGAGTGTGGGAGAGGTCGATCTGCTCGAAGACGTTCGCGCGACCGCAGCTGAGCCAGCGCCGGTGACGGATGCAGACGTTGTCGTGAAGCCCGCGGAGGTAGACCTGGATGGGCTGGCCGTTGTTGCCGGAGCGCTCGCTGCAGAGATCGCAGGCGGCGCGCGTGTTGAAGATGAAGACGTCGGACGGAGCGACGATGTCGGGTGCGTGGTGCCGCAGTTCGGGAAGTGCCCAGAGCAGGGTGGTGCGGGGCTGGCCGCTGAGGATTTCCAGCCGTTCGAGTTCGTTGAGGGGGCATTGGAGCCAGCGTGAGGGGTTGCGCATGGTGCGGAACTCGGTCTGGTTCGCGGTGGCCAGACGGTTGCGGTAGGAGTCGAGGGTCTCGTTCGCGAACGGAGTGACCGGATGCGGCAGCGGACGCAGCATGGCCGGGACGAAGGGCAGCGAGGTGACCGGGGCGGGCCCTCGGCGTCGGCCGTTCATCCGGCTGCCCTTCCGCGCCGGGCTTCGCCGCGGAAGGCCCTTTCGCTGGCGTGGTCGACGTGGATCGTGTCGAGCTGGCGGCGGGTGATGCGTTCGCTGCCGTCAAGGATCGCGGAGATGGCGGCGGCCCGGATCAGGTGGGAGAGACCTCCGATCATGCCGCCGGTGCGCTGGTGGAGGTAGGAGTGCAGGCCGGCGAGGGTCTCGGCCTTGTGCTGGTGGAGCCGGAGCGTGGCCTCCATCGTCGCCACCAGACCCTCCCACTCGGAGTTGAGGGGGAACGGCCCGGTGTGCAGGAGCGTGCACCGGCCGGCGATCTGGTCACCTCGGATGCCGGTGAACAGCCCGGAGTGTTCGACGTCGATCCCCGCATAGATGAAGGTCGCGGGCAGGTGCTCGGTGAAGTACTTGAGATGGTCCGACAGCTCCTCGCCGGCGGTGGTGGCCAGGTTCATCAGATGGATCTCGTCGACCAGGACCAGGTCGGTGCGGGCCTCGATGAGGACCTGGCAGACGGCGCTGGTGATGTCGACGGTGTTGTGCCGGGGAGAGATCACCGGCAGGCCGAGGAACCGGGCGAACTCGATGGCGAGCTTGCGGGGCGAGCCCTTGGGCGGCGCCGTGACGTAGACGACCGGGACCCGCCTGGAGTCCGGGTAACGCTGCCGGGCGCGCAGTTCGTGCAGCCTGCCGAGCTGCCGAAGGGCGGTGGTCTTCCCGGTGGTCCGTTCGCCCGAGATGATCAGGCCCCGCCGGGCGCCGTGCTCCCTGCGGTTCAGCAGCCTTCCCTGGTGGGCGACTTCCTTGACCGTGGACGTCCGCACGACTTGCAGTTCGGAGTGGTAGTCGATGCGCCGCTCGTTGTAGGCGTTGCGGACCCGGTCGCCCATCACCTCCCAGCTGCGCGCGGAGGCGAGCCGGAAGGTGGTGGTGTCCGTGTCGACGAAGTGCCGCCAGCCCGCCAGGGTCGTGGGCGGTTCGATGCGTTCCTCGTCGGTAGGTGTCATGCCGTCGTCGGAAGGGTTCACCACCATCGCTTGGCCTCCTCACGGGCGTCGAAGATGCCCAGCGGCACCACCTTGGCCAACTCCTCGGTCTCCTCGGCCTCTTTGGAGCCGTGAGCCGTTTCGTCCGGTGGCGGCTCCTCGTGTCCGGGCGGTTCGGGCCGGGGCCAGGCTGCGGTGCTGGTGGCCCGGGTGCGGGCGGCGGCCTTGCGGTCGCGCCGCTCGTCCGCCCGGTTCTTCCTCTTCTGCCGTCGGGCGGGGCGGTCGCCGGGGCCGTCGGTTGCCCGGTCCAGGAGTTCGGCCGCGGCGCGGGCGACGGCTTCTTCATGCGGCTTGCGCTGTTCGCGTTCGGCCAGCACCTGGTGGGCCCGGTCGAAAATCAGCTCGCCCATGGGGACGGGAGAGGTGCGCAGGTGGCGCCAGGTCGCGGTGATCCAGCCGCCTTCGCGGTGGTCGCGTACCCAGACGCGGGAGATGTCGTAGGGGTCGTAGTGGACCTCCCAGAGCCTGCCGTCCGGACCGGCGCCGGAGGGCTGGCGCCGGTAGGGGCCGAGTGCGCGGGCGTCGTAGGTGCGGTTGTTGATCCTCACCCCGCCAGGTCCGATGACCCGCCGCTCGCGGGGCATGAGCTGGATGTACTCCTCCTGGGCCAGGGCGACCGGCACGTATCCCGCCGCCGAGACCAGCGCGGCGTACTTCTCGTTCGGGCTCAGTGGGCGGTCCGGCATCAGCGGGTCCCGCAGACCGTCGTGCGGTCTCGTCTGCCAGACGGCGACGGACCACTCCTGTAAGAGTTCCTGGAGTTCGTGGATGGACCAGGCCGCTTGCGCGGCAGGGTCCTTGCCCCGCATCTCGGCGCTGCGGCCGGTGTAACCGGCAACGTACTGGGCGAACATCGTCGAGACCGAGCCCAGCGTCCGCTCGATGTGCGGCTTGTCGGTCGGGGTGTCGGGATGTGAGGGCTGGAACGAGATCCCCAAGTGGCGGCAGGCGTTGCGGAAGTTGTCCGAGATGTATGCCTTCCCGCGGTCGCTGACCACCGTCTCCGGGACGATCACCGGCTTAGCGGCGGCCTGGGCCAGCCGCTCGTCCAGCGGCAGTAGCGAGGCATAGGGCAGCACCGACCGGGACATGCGCAGTGCGTCCGACCAGCCCGGCCGCACTGGCTCCGGCGTCATCGCCCGGGCCAGTAGCAATGCGGCGTCCACCGCCTTCGTCGACGGCCGCAGCACCACGGCCGCCAGGGTTCTCGTCGCCAGGTCCACCAGCCCGGTCAGTTCGCAGCGGTCCACTGTCCCGTCGTCGTGGACGACCAGCACGTCCAGCGGTGTGGAGTCGATCTCCATCACTTCGCCCGGACGCGCTGCCGCCAGCTGCCCGAACATCCGCTTCGGCTGCTTGCCCAGCGAACGGCGCGTGCGGGCCGAGCCCATCAGATGCCGTCCCGTCGAGACCGCCTGAAACAGCCGGTAGAAGGCAGCCCGCGACGGCATCGCCACCATCCCGACACCGTGCTCGTCCGCCAGCAGGCGTTCGACCTGGCGCCGCAGCACCTGCGCGGACACGGTCGCCTCATCGGTCCGGCTGCTGACGACCTTCTCGATCGCCGCCACCACCCGCGGATCAGCCCGGCCCGTCCCCGTGGAGGGCTTGACCAGCCGCCGGTCCACCAGCCCTGCCACCCCCTCGCGCTCGAAACGGGCGCGTAGCCGCTGGAGCGTGCTCAGGGCCACCTCCTCGCCGGCCTCCCGGAGTTCGGCGAGTTTGGTCAGCTCCCGCTGCCGCACCGAGCGCACGTCCGGGTCGTACTCGGCCCTCACCGGCGTGCCGGGATCGGCATCCGGGTGGCCGGTCATCAGTTCGGTCAGATGCCGCTGCCACCACCTGACCCGTTCCGCTTCCTCCTCGGGCAGTCCTTCCAGCACCCCTTCTTCCGGCAGCGGCGGGCGGGACGGACCTGTGCCGAGCACGGCGAACCCCTCGGACGCGAGCAGATGGCCCAGCAGCACGACACTCGCGGCCTGGGCATCGTCGACCAGCCGCACCGCCGTCCCGTGCAGAGCGACGACGCTGTGCTCACGTCCTTCGTAGCGGACCCGATCACCCAGCGACAGAAGCCGCGGACGTGCTGGCATCGCTCCCCACCTCTCCCTTCGCCACCGGCGCCGGCCGCACCACCGTCGCCGCCGACAGCCGTTCGCCGACCAGATCCACGGTCAGCTCCCGGTGCCAGAGCAGATGGAAGAGCACCGGCAGCACGGCGATCGGATCTCCGACCGCCCGGACCCCGGCAAGCAGGCCCTGCGGCAGGGCGAACACCGCCCGCAGACACTCCGCCACCGGCTCACGCCGCACCCGTGGGTGCCGGTAGCCCGACAGCCAAGGCAGATTCGCCGCCAGCACCGGACCGATCACCCCGACCCGCTCGTAGCCCCAGCCCACCCGGGTGCAGGCCGCCGCCGTAGCCGCGAACTTCGCCGCGTCCTCCGGCTCGACCAAGTCGTCCGGACGCACGTCCAGCACCACGGCCCTGCCGTCCCGACGGCGTACGAAATAGTCCGGCGTGTGCCTGATCCGCCGACGCCCGCCGCCGTACCGCCACGACAGCCGAAACGGCTGGGAAGCCACCCCGATCACCTCCGGGTCGGCATCCAGCCGCATCAAATGGCTGAGCTCCACCCATGACTCGTAACCCACCAGCTCGGCGCTGGTCGCAGCCCAGTACCAGCCGGGGAAATTGCGCTGCCCCCGGTACGACGGAAACCCCCGAACCTGCCCGACCGCCTCGAAGCACACAGGCCACACCACCTCAAGCGGCCCACCATGTGACTCGCCCCGGCCGTCGACGTACTCCAGCCAGAAGTCCCCTGCCTCCACCAGCCACCCCCCACTTGGCGCGCTGACCGGCCGTAACGACCGTAGAAGGCACAGATGGCCCGTACCTCACATTGACCGAGACACCTCGCCAGATGCCCGAGATTGAGCGAGACGTGCGAGCAGATGCCTCATGAAGACCGGGACTGCCTCAACTCCGCAGAGACAGGACATGTCCTGCTCGGTCACATGGGTGAGCCTGAGCACGATAGTTGTCGTTAACCTCCCACCCCGACCTGGCCCTTCTCGAAGCACTGAGCACGATATCTGTCGCCGAATTCGCATCGTTGTTGACGTGTTCCGTGCTTTTTGCGGGCAAGTTGTCGCCAACTTCGAAGATCGCTCCTCCGGCGGCATGCGTACGGCTTACCTGGGGCTATGAGCGATATCCGGGGCTCCTTGTGGTCCCACAGCTGTACGTGGACAGATCTGCTGGTCCCTGTCTCGCTGGACGCGGGGCGGGGCGACCTGGACCTGTCCGATGGCTGGACGGATCGGTGGACCGCGACGTGGAAGTACGCCGGGGACGAGATCACGGGCCCGGTCCGACACCTGGGGCAGGTGCCGGTGGCGAGCCGCGGGCCGATGCGGGGGTTCACCTGGCGGCGGGAGCAGCGGCACAGGCCCGGTCTGGAGTCACTGGTGTCGACGGGGCGCCTGCACGGTTTCGAGAGCCTCGAAGAGGACCAGCTGCTCGTGACCTTGGACTTCGCCGGGGACCTGGTCGAGGTGCTGTCGCAGCCGCTGCGTATCCGGTTCCGTACGGCGGAGAAGTGGCGCAACCACACCCCGGACTTCTTCGCAGTCACGCGGGTGGGGAACTGGCTGATCGACGTGCGGCCCCGAGACCTGATCGAGCCCGAGGACCTGGAGTCGTTCGCGGCCGCGGAGGAAGTGGCGTTGGTCTGCGGGTGGCACTACGCGGTCGCGGCCGAGTGGCGTCCGCATGTGCGGTCCACGCTCGGCGCGTTGTACGGGAAGCGCCGTCCGAAACGCGACGTGCTCGGCATTCAGGCCGATCTGCTTGCTCATGCCGAAGAGGGCGTCATGTTCGGAGAGTTGGCGTCCGCGCAGACGTACTGGCCGGTGGCACGGGCCCAGTTGCTGCACCTGTTGTGGCATCGCAGGCTCGGGATCGACCTTGCTCAGCCGTTGACGGACAGCTCGCGGGTGGTGCTGGCGGGAGGCATCTCATGATGGGGGCGTCGGCACTGGATCTCTCGCCCGGAGCGGGCGTGGTGCTCGACGAGGTGGAGTGGCTGGTCGAACGGCAGGAGCCGCATCTGGGGCGGGTCCACCTGGTGCGTGCAGACGGCGAGCGCCAGCGGGCGAGCTTCCGCTTCCTGGTCAACCACCCGCGTTGTCGGCCGTCGTCGCGTACAGCGGCGGAGGGCGCCAACCGTGGGCGGCAGCCGGCTTCGTGGAGTGATGTGAAGCCGGAGAAGCGGCCCTTGATGGAGCAGCGCTTCGCGCATCTGATGGAGGTCAACTGCGGCTTCCGCAGTGGTGATCCGTTCCGTCCCGAGCCGGGGGAACCGCACCCTGAGTACGACCCGGACCGTACGACGCTGACTGAGCGGCGCGCTGCGAAGGCCGCTGAGTTGTCGGCGCTGAGGCCCGAAGAGGCCAAGTTGCTTCTGGGCGTCGCGCACGTCGGGGTGCGCACGCTGGAGCGTTGGGAGCGCAGGCGCAGGAAGTACGGGATCGTGGGCTGCGCCGATCACCGGTGGCTGCGGGCGAGCGGGGGACACCCGAGCGTCAGCGAGGAGGTTCGCGAGGCGATCTTCGCGGTCAGGGCGGAGACGCAGCACCACCGGTCCCGGGTGAGCGCACGCACTCGCGAGATCATGATCCGTCGCTATGTGCGGGAGACATTCGAGAACGAAGACGAGGACGGGGACGAGAGCGAGAAGATCGAGGTCCCCAGCTACCACACGCTGCTGCGGGTGTGGAAGGAGTGGTTCGGGCCGGGCGGCGCCCGACAGAAGTACGAACGCTCGGCCGAACTGCCCACCAAGAACGGGCATGTGCTCGTGACCCGCCCCGGCCAGGTCGTTGCGCTGGACACGACGATCCTGCCGGTGATGGTCCGCGAGAACGTTTTCGGTGACCCGGTCACCGTCCACCTCACTTTGGCGCTGGACGTCTACACCCACTCTATCTGCGCGTTCCGGCTCACTCTGGTGTCGGACTCCTCGGTGGACGTCGCGATGGTGCTGCGCGACGTCATGCTGCCGCTGCCCATGCGGGAGGAGTGGGGCGAGGACATGGAGTGGCCCTATCCGGGACTGCCAGCCGCCATGGTCTCCGAGTTCGCCGGGTACGAGGTGGCCGGGCTGCCGTTCTTCACCCCCGAGACCGTCACCTCCGACCACGGTTCCGTCTACCGCAATCACCATCTGGTGGATGTCCAAGAGGCGATGGGCTGCCGGATTCTTCCGGCGCGCGTGCTGCGCCCGCAGGACAAGAGCGCGGTGGAGCGTGTCTTTGGCAGTATCCGCTCGCTGGTGTTCGAGAAGCTGGCCGGTTACACGGGGGTTGACGTCTCCGATCGCGGCGCGGACCCGGAGAGCGACGCGGTGCTGACCCTGGCCGAGATGGAACACTTCATCGCGACCTGGGTCGTGAAGGTCTGGCAGAACCGCAGGCTCGGCGAGTTCGCGCCCAGCTGGGATCCCGGCGGTGACCACAGCCCCAACACCCTGTTCGCCGCCTCCTTCGCCCAGGAGGGCTTCGACCTGGACATTCCCTCCCCAGAGACGTACTACTGCTTCCTGCCCGAGCACCACGTGAAGCGGATCCACCGGCGGGGCGTCAAGGTCAAGGGGCTCTGGTACGACGCCGAGTTACTGCACCAGCCCGACATGAACTCCGCGCGCGGGGGCCGTTACAAGCAGCACTGGGTCATCCACCGCGAACCCCGCGATCGGCGGGTGGTGTACTTCCAGGATCCCGACACCCATGAATGGCACGAACTGCGCTGGACGGGCCTGCCGCCGGAGGGCGAGATGCCGGCCTTCGGTGACGCCCGGGTCGAGGAACTCCTCACCCGCGTACGGGAAGCAGGCCTCAAGCCGCGCTCTGACATCGAGCTCGTCCCCAAACTCCTGGAGATGCTGGGGGCCGTCGATCCGGTCGCGAAGTGGCCGTCCCAGCTGACCAAATCCCAGCGGACGCAGCACGCGCGGGAGATCACCCAGGCCCAGGCGGCAGCCGCGGACCGACCGCAACAGCCGCCGAAGCCGAACAAGCCACCGCGCCTGGCTGCCCTCGGCGCACTGGATGCGGAGCCGTCGTGGCGGGAACGGGCCCGGGAGGCCACCGAGAGCCTGGACGCGCATCGGCGCCGACGGCGTGAGACGGCCAAGCCAGCGCAGCAGCCGTCGGCACCCGCCCCGCTGGGATCGAGCCGCCGCGGCCGCAACCTCTTCGTCATCGCCGACGACGATGACGGATCCGACGAACCGGACCCGCAGCCGACGGAGGAGACGTGAGATGAGCAACCTGCCCCCGGAGCCGCCGAACGCTCCCGTGCCGTTCCTGCGCTTCGGCCCGAGGCCGGACCGGACCCGGTATGAGGGTTGGCAGGAGTTCCGCCGGACACGGGATCTGTTTGTGCCGGTCAGGAAGATCTCCTTGGCCGAGTACGGGCTGATGAGCCCGCGCAAGAAGTCCTTGTATGACCTGCACCGCGCGGCCACGCACGTCAACATGCAGATGCTGGACACCCCGATGAGCGAGGTGGTCACCACGCTGATGCGTTCGCGGATCCAGAACAACGCGATGCGTATCGGTCCGAGCACTCTGGACGGGCTGATGATCAACGGCGGCGGCTACCAGGGCAAGACGGAGACCGCCTGCCGCACCGCCGCCGAATTCGAGGACACCTGGCGCGACCTGTACGAGCAGTACCCCGAGTGCTACCTCGAGCCGATGCCCGGCACCCGGGACCTGATCGCACCGGTCGCCTACTGCCAGACCCCGGTGAAGGCCACCCCGATCGGCCTGTGCGAGGCAATTCTCGACTACTACGGCGCCCCCTACGGCAAAAACCTGCGCGGCATGATTCGCAACGCCCGCGAATCGATCAAGGCGCACGCCACCACCGTCCTGATCATCGACGACATCACCCGCCTGAAGATGCACCGGGAGGACGACCAGGACACCCTCGACCTGATCCGCGGCCTGATGGACTTGGACGTCACGCTCGTCCTCATCGGCGTGAACATTCCCCGCTCCGGCCTGCTCAGGGAGGGCTGGCACGACCCCCGCACCAACCAGTGGGTCTACGCACCACTGAAGAAGGGCAAGAGCTACAACCCCGACGCCTCCACCCAGACCGAGCGCCGCTTCGACCTGGTCACACTCGACCCCTTCGACTACAGCAGTGACGCGGGCATAGCGGCCTTCATCGACCACCTCGTCGGCGTCGAGAACCAGATTCGACTCTTCAACGCCGGCCCCGGCACGCTGTCCCACGGGCTGATGCCCGAGTACCTCTACCGCCGAACCCACGGCATCGTGGGTCTTCTGCGGCGCCTGATCGAGGACGGGCTGACCAAGGCCATGGAGAGCGGCTTGGAGAATCTGACCATCGACCTCCTCGACGAGATCACCATCAACCTGGGCAACATCCCCGGCAAGGACGGCGCACGCGACGCCGAAGCCGGAGAAATCCCCGACGTGGACACTGCCCCGCAGCCGAAGGCGAAAGCAGCCCGGAAGACCCCGAAAGCCCGGAAGGGGCGCAACACGGTTTTCGACGACCGCGGCACACCTCCGGCGGCCGAGGCATGACCCTGCGTCCCCTGCCCCGCAGCCTTGACCCACTCGAAGACGAAACCCTTGTTGGCTTCATTCTCCGCCTCGCCCGTCACAACGGCACGACCCCGGAGCAAGCCGCAGCCCGTTTGGGGTTGATGGACGGACCGGCTGAGACCCCCGGCGTCGTCTCGCCCTGGCTGCTGGTGGACATGGACAAGCCACGCCTTGCCCGGGCGGCACGCGCGGCACATTTGACCGTGGCGGAGGCCGACAAGTTACTGCTTGCTCCCATGGGGCATCGATACGGTCTGGTGAGCAGGAGATACCGGCCGTGGACGAGTCCCCGGCAGCTGGACCGCCCCAATCGATGGATCCTCGTACGGACCTCCCAGTACTGCCCATCCTGCCTCGCGGGCGACGGAAGTCCGCAAGAGGCTCTGAACGGCGGTGCCTGGAGACGGGCATGGCGCCTGCCGGTGGTCTTCGCTTGCGTTCGGCACCGGCAGCTCCTCCATCGGGCCTGTCCCGCTTGCCGCACCCCTGCTCAGTTCGCCCGCACCGGCCTGATCGCTCGCCCGGGGATGGAAGAACTCCACACGGCCCAGTGCCGATCGCCATCCGCTCCGGGCTCGGGCGGGGTCCGCCTGTCGGTCTGCGGGGCCGACCTCTCCCGCGTTGGTCCAGCTCGTATCCCGGAGGACGCCGACTCGCTCAAGGCCCTGCTGGCCCTCCAAGGACGCCTCGACGAACTGCTGGCCACCAACGGGCCGCCGACCGTCTTGAGTTGCGGCCGACTCGTGCCGGTCGCCCAGTACTTTATCGACTTGCGGGTGGTGGCCACGTTGATCCTCGCCTCCTGGCCAGAGGCAAGCCGTTTCGCAGCGACACCCGCCCTGGCACAGGCGATCGAACGGGAAGCGGTGCAGCGAATGCGCGACGGCCGACGCCGCACGCGGCGGGCCGGATCGAAGAGCCCATACGGGATCAACTCGCTGCTCTCGCCTATGGAGTCCGCCCTGACCATGGGCGCGGTACTGGGCATCGCTGTGTCCGTGCTCGAAGCCCGCGACAAGAACTGGACAGAGCGAGTGCTACGCCCGTTCTACGCTGCCGCCCTCGCATTGAACCGGGACACCTTCCGGCGCCTTGCACGCCTCCCCGGAACATCCCTTGCGCTGCAGCAGGTGCTCGGAGTCGCAAAGGGGACAGCGGACACTCTGAGCCCCGAGATCTACGTCCGCGGTCCACGAAACGGCTGACCATGCGCTCCCTGCCCCGCAGCCTCGATCCGCTGCCCGACGAGACGATCACCGGATTCGTGCTGCGCCTGGCCCATCGGCTGGGCACAACCCCCGCAGAGATCCTGCTTCGCACCGGTCTGGCACCCGGCGGCAGTCCTGGTCTGCCCACCCGCCTGCCCCTGAGCTTCCAGTACCACTTGGACGACGCCCACCTCACGGTCTTTGCCCGCGCCACCCTCCTGATGCCCGCCGAGGTCGCCGACATGCTCCTCGCTCCGCTCGGGCAACGGTATGGGCCGCTGAACCCCGCGTTCACGCCACGCAACACCCCAGCCCGGATGATCTACGACAACCCGTGGGTGCTGACCCGCTCCACGCGCTACTGTCCGCCCTGCCTCACCGGGAACGGCACTCTCATTCAGGACCGGCACGGCGGTCCCTGGCAACGGCTGTGGCGCCTCCCCATGATCTTCCTCTGTGTCCGACACCAACGGCTCCTCGCCCACCAGTGCCCCGGTTGCGGCGCATTCGCGCAGTCCCCCCACGCAGGTAGCGCCATCGCCCGCCTGTCGGACGATGCTCTGAACCCGTGGCAATGCCGGTCGGCTGAGGCGCGTTCGGCACCGGCCGAGCATCCCGCACATGCCTGCGGAGCCGACCTGACTCGGGAGAGTGCCCCCGCCGGGGAACTCGATTCGGCCACTATGGCCGCGCTTGTCCAAGTGCAACGACACCTTGCGGGCTTGCTCGCTGAGGGAGGCCCTGAAAGCACAACGAGCGCGGGGGCGCCGGTCCCCGTCGCCCACTATTTCGCAGATCTGCGCGCGACGGTCGCCATGATCTTCCGGTCCTGGCCCGAAGCCCGCCCGTACGCAGGCACATCGTTCCTGGCCGCCGCGCTCGACGCCGAACATGCTTCCCGCACCGCGCAGGCCCAGCCCCTGCTCAACACCGCCGGGAAGAAGAAGAGTTCCAAGCCCTACACCGCGCCGCCGTCCGACTCCCTAGCCACGGGCGCGGTTCTGCAGATCGCGACGCGGTTGCTCCGAGCTGCGGATTCCTGCGAAGCGCGAGAGTCGATGGCCCCGCTCGTTCACAAAATTCGCGATGCCGACCGTGCGCTCAGCATCTACTTGTGCCGTGCTGCCTGGATCTCAACGCCCATGAGGACTGCGGTTGGCGACTGCTGAAACGCGGCTGACGTCATGCCCCATGAACAGTGACGTCGCCTCAGGACACCGCCACTTCTGGATTGTCGGGATGTTTGTTGATCCACGCCAACCCAGTGACATCGAGGTGGTGGCGGGCTCGCGTGACGGCCACGTAGGCCAGGCGGGGGCTCCGCCTCGTCGACGGGGTTGGGAATAGGCCGGCCCTAGGCGTTGACCTCGTCGGTGTCGGCAGGCGGGGTGAAGTCGCGGGCGATGCGCACCCGGGCCCATTCTCGGCCCTTGGCCTTGTGCGCGGTGCAGACGGTGACCTGGGCTGCGGTCGCAGGGGTGAGCTGGTCGACGGCTTGGAGGATGGCATCCGGTCCGTGCCCATCGATCAGGTTGACGAAGGGCTGCAGGTCACGGCCCGCCGGATCGCCTGTGGTGTCCTGTCCAGCCTCGTCCTTCCGGACCGGACCGGAGCGGTGTCGGGGCACGGGGCAACGCGGCCGCTGTCGGCCGGGTGGCGTGATCAGGCCAAGGTAAACAGATTCGCCCCGCTTCGCCGCCCTGTGCCCATAGCCTTGAGGGCTGGTCTCGCAGCGTCGCTGTCGGCCACGGAGGCGACCGGTTGGGAGGGAGCTCGCAGGCGATGGACGGGGGACGCGTAGCGGCACGCGGGTTTCAGTACCAGTACCTGCGCACGCTGGAGCAGTTGGTCGCCGTGATTGACGATCCGGACGTTGCAAGTGTCCGAGTCGAGGGCCCGCCGGTCGGCGAGGGAGCGGTCGACCAGGTCGACTTCGACGTGGTCGAGACGGACGGAGCCGTACGCACGGCGGTCCAAGTCAAGAGCCGGGCCGCCGGCGGTTCCATGAGCGGGGCCATGGCGCTGGGCATCCTCATCCAGATGGTGCAGGGCGGCCCGCCGGCCGACAGGTACCTCCTGCTGACCAACGCCCGGCCGGGCGCCAAGGGCGACCGGCTCGAACATGCCCTGTCTGCGGGCGCCGGACCACAGGCACTGCGGGAGGCGTTGATGGATCTTTTCCGGGATGCGCCGCAACGCCGCGAACAGTTGAAGGGGCTGGACGGTGCCGGGGTGGCCCGGCTGGCCCAGTGCCGGCTCGAATATGACGCGCGTGACGACGAGGAGATCCGCGAAGAACTGCGCAACCGCCTGCGCGCGGTCCGCAACCGGAGCCGCCAGGGCCTGGGAGACCAGTCCGCCGGGCTGCTGAGCGGATACCTTATGTCCGAGGTGCTGGACCGGGCCGCCGATGTGACAGGCGACCGGGCCGTCTTCTCGGTCGCTGAGCTGCGTTCCCTGGTGCTCGTCGACACGGAGACCCTGACACGGTCGCTGGGCGCACACGACTGGGGCCTGCTGGCGGGACAGATTCCCGACATCCCGGACGTGCGCCGACCCGCGCTCATCGATCCGCTGCTCGACGCCTTTCCCCTCGGCGGCAAGAACGCGACCCGCCGCGCCACCCTGGTCGGGCCGTCGGGAATCGGCAAGTCCAGCGCCGCCGCGCTCTACGTCTCCGAGCGGGCTGATGCCTACGACTTCATCGGCTGGATCGACTGCGAAACCGGCTCATCCACGCTCGCCTCCTTCCAGCGCGTCCTAGCCGTAATCGGCTCGGATTCCGCGGCCCGGAGCCAGCAGGTGCGGGCCGATGAGGCGCAGCATGAGGTACAGCGAGCCCTCGGACATCTGCCCGGCCGATGGCTGCTTATCTTCGACAACGTGGGCACGGCGAGGGACGTCGAGCCGTGGATTCCCCGGGCGGGCCGGGGAGATGTCATCCTCACCACGCTGAACGCGGCCACGAACCCGGGCCCAGGCCAGGTGGTGCAAGTGTCCGCGATGGAGCGCGGGGAGTCCGTCCGTCTGCTCGCCCGGCGCCTGAACCTGAGCGAGACAGAGGTAGCACTCGGCGCACTCGCCCTGGACCGCTTGGCTGGCGAACTGGGCGACTGGCCACTGGCCTTGGAGCTCGGGGCCTGCTACCTCTACAGCTGCGGCCTAGGACTCGACCAGGTCGACCACTATCTGAGCGCCCTGAAGGTCCGCTCCTTCGCCGACGAGGACTCGGTTCCTCCCGGATATCCCCAAACCCTCGCCGCCGCCCTGAACATGTGCATCGACAGCCTTCAGGAACGCGTCCAGCCGGGAGTCGTGCCCGATGTCGTCGAGGTCGCCCTGCAGATGTTCTACGCGGCCGCGTACCTGGCGTCGCAGCAGATCCCCGCACACCTCCTGCTGGCAGCGGCGATCGCCACGACCGAGGGTCTCGATCCCGACCACCACGGCCCGGTGCTCGTGTCACCGGAGACGCTCAACATCGGCGAGGCGCTGCGCGAGCTCTCCCGCTTCTCCCTCATCAAGAACGACCTGCCTCTGCCGCCCACGTACGGGCAGACCCTTCCGGGCGGTGACCGCTCGCTCACCATCAACACGGTGAGCCAGGAGCTGATGCGCGAACGCCTCAACCGGCACCCGGCTCTGCCAACCGCGATCGATCAGCTGGTCGGACATGTGGAGCGCTGGCTCAGCGGCCCCCTGCAGCTCGGCGAGTTGGAACGTGTGCGGGTTGTGCAGTCGCACGCCGAGATGCTGCTGTCGCACATCGATCACCTGGAGCTCCCCGGCGAGCGAGCGGCTCTCATGTGCGGAAATCTTGCCGCCTCCTACTACCTTCAAGGCGACATGGCGCGAGCCGAACAGCTCTACGAACAGGAGCTGAACTACCTGGAGCGGGCCGGATCACCCAACGACGCACTGGTCGTCCAGACCCGGTTCGCCCTGGCCGCCATGGCCATCCAGGCGTACGAGCTCGGCTCCAACAGCCGACCCTCGTTGGAGACCACCGTGGACGGTGCCGTAGCCCATCTGGAGTTCGTGCTCCACCAGGCGAGATCATGGGCCGTGGAATACCCCAAGGCCGCCAAGAAACTCGCCCTCGATTCACGGCTGTTGATCCGGAACTCCGCTATCCCGGGTGAGGCGTCGCAGCGATTGTCCCTCCTTGAGGAGGCGTTCACCGATCTGCAGTCGAGGATCGAGCCGACCTCCTATTCCGCGAACCAGCAGACGCTGGCCAAAGCAGAGGAATCCCTTCAGAACGATCTCTATGCCGAAGCGGAGTCGCACTGCCGGGAACTCCTGAACCAGGGGATATCGGGCCCCCTCGAAGCAGAGGCCCGGCGCCGCCTCGTCGAGGCCCTTGCCGGGCAGTCGAAATGGGGTGAGGCCATCGCCGAGGTCGACTACTGGAGACACGATCCAGTCGCCCCCAGGCTCTACCGGCACGCGATCATCGACCTGATCCGGAACGTCAGTGTCCGCTGCGCCACCGCTTTCGGCGAAGGCGACTCCGGGGCCCTCGTGCTCTTGGACCGAACGGTCGACTGGCCCGACCTCGACGAGTTCATTGCCATGGGCTCCGATGCCGATCAGCATGTGATCACAAGAGCCCGCTCGCTGCGAGACCTGATCCACAAGGCGCTCGAGGGCAGGAGGGCAAACCGGGCGTGAGGTTGCCGGTGCGCGAGCCGACACGACTGCGCGAGGAGCCCACTGCCGTTGGCCCCGGCCTGTCCTGGACCGCCAAGCCAGGCGGCCGCCCCACGCCGAGCAACTGGCCATGGTGGAAGGGGACGTGCCGGGGGTAGTTCCTGCGGCGAGGCCCTGCACGTGCTCGATGTCGTTGTGGCCGTCCATCAGGGGGAGCCCCTGGGGCCATCGGCGAGGGGAGACAAGACGGTGGTCGAGCGGATCTGGCTGGACGTGCCGTATGCGGAGAAGGACCAGGCCAAGAAGGCCGGGGCCCGGTGGAACCCGGCCGCCAAACGCTGGTACGCGCCCTGCGAGGGCATGACGATGCTGGAGCCGTGGGCGGCAGCCCCGGATGTGGCCGACCTGCTGCCCGGTGAGGATCGCACGCTGGGCAACGGGCTGTTCGTCGATCTCGTGCCTTCCAGCTGCTGGTTCACCAACGTCCGCTCCTGCGTGAGCCCTCGGGACTGGAAGCGGCTCTGCCGGATGATCACCCGGCGGGCGGGCGGGCGGGCGGGGATGCGGTGCGAGGCGGGCGGCGCTGGCGAGGACCGGTAGACGAAGCGGTGGCTGGAGGCCCATGAGCGGTGGATCTACGACGACAGGTCCCGCACCCAGCACCTGAAACGGCTGATCTGCCTGTGCACCGACTGCCACACCGTCACCCACTACGGATACGCGCAGGTCCGCGGCCTGGAGTCGAAGGCCTTCGCTCACCTGACCAAGGTCACCAAGATGAACGGTGTGACCGCCCTGCGCCACATCGACTCCGCATTCGCGCTTTGGCGCAGGCGCTCTGCCACCACCTGGAAGCTCGACCTGAGCATCCTCACTGACGTCGGCGTCACCATCAAGCGACCGCCCAGGGTGGCCGAGCGGCCCGGGGTCGCCTCGGCCACGCTCGCTGCCGAACACAGCGTCCCGGGGTCTGCTCCCATCCGCGAGGACGCGGGGGAGATCGTGGCGCGGATCGCCATCGAACGTGGCATCGCCCTGCCCACCTCCTCCGCCGAAAGTCCCCGGTCATCGCCTCCCCCAACGGCCCGTACGGCCGTGACGCCCGGCCCGCACGAGGAATCTCCCTCGCTACTGCGGCGTCTCTCGGCGTGGTCGCTGACGCCTTCGCGGTAGAAGATCCACCGGTAGGCGGTCAGTACGGCATCGAACTGGGTATGGCTCTCCGGCTCGACCGCCACGAGCCGGGCCGCTGCGGTCAGGAACTCCTCGGGCGTACTGGTGATGGAGGCCGCAGTGAGCACGACTTTTGCCTGATGATCTTCAAGGGTGCAACCAAGCCCACCCGGAACCCGCTAGCGTCCAGGTGATGCGCATGTCGGTGTCACTGGTGCTCCTCGGCGAGGAAGGCCCGGACATCGGCCGCGAGGGAAGTCATCTGCTCGCCGGCCTCCAGCCAGGTGGTCACCGAGGCGCCCCAGCCGCCTGCGGCCTGCGTCCACGGCCGCAAGGCCCAGGTCAGCCCGACATAGCCACCGGACCGGAAGGCCGCCGACACCGTAAGGTCACGGTCGTTGGTCTGCCAGCTCCGTTCGCCGTCCCATCCCTGGTAGTCGGTGGCGAGCTCTTCCAGGAACGCGGTGAGGTCGTTGTCCCAGATCCAGGCGACGACCTCGTCGACGCGAGCGGTCAGGCCGGGAGCGCGCAGTTCGACGGCATAGTGCACGGAGTCTGCGTCGAAGCTGAACCGGTCGCAGAACGTCACGCCGACGAACGCGTTGTCCTGGCAGCGGATGGTCACACTGGCCTCATCGTCAGTGCAGACGTCTGGTGTGGTCATGGGCGGAACGCTAGGTCAGCAGCCCGTTCAACGTCATTTGGATTCGCTGTCGGTGGGATGGAGAGCGGCTTCGGTGACCGCACGAACGCGCTCCATGGAGATGCCAGTGTGAGCGCCCGGCGCCCTCTGGCGAGGTAGCCGCAAGAAACCTGATCAGGCGTCAAATTGCGACGGACTGTTACGCAGTGGTACTGGAGTGTGATACGGGTAGGGACCTTCTATTCAGATGTCGGGATAGAAGTGGCGGGGGACGTGCCCTAGCGCGGGGCCGGATCGGGGGCGTAGATGGACGATGCGGCAGGCGTGGGCGTCGGGGCTGAAGGTGTCAGAGCGCCCGCTGAGCCGGATGGGCCGGACGGTTCAGGGCACGCACTCTTCGAACTGACCCCGGAGGAAGACAGCGGCTCGGACACGTTGGGCCGTTACCGGTACCAGGCGGAGGTAGCCGCACGAGAGTGTCTCGCCATGCTCACCGAGGAAGCAATTGACTTCGTCGTCTGCGAGTGGCACGAGGACTTCGTCGTGGCGTGGGCCGATGGGTCAGTAGAACTGGTATCGGTCAAGCATCGCGAAGAGAATCAGGGCACCTGGTCGCTTACGGAGTTGTGCAAGAGCGGCGGCCTGACCCATCTCTTTGACCGCTGGTGCGCATGCGAGTGTGCCGCCAATGTCCGACTCAGACTGGCGACGAACGCGGCGCTGAGTCCGATCAAGGGTAATGCCGGCACACTGGCTCGGATGTGCGGCCCGGAGCCAGAGCTCACGGATGGGCTGCCCTCTATGGCGGAGACAATCGCCCGCCAGATGCTCAAAGTCCGTTGGAAACAGCCCTATCCCAACGTGCCGGAAACACCCCAGGTGAGCAAGCTCGCTGACATTCAGGTGCCAACGGGGTTCGTGGAGAGGGTTCTTCGTTTCCTCGCAGTCCTGGAGATCTCCTGCGATCCGCCCCAGCGCGCACACATCACCGACGTCAACATCCAACGGCTTCTGGTACCTGCCGTCGAGCAACTGCAGCTGGCGCATGTCGACCTTGAGAGCACCTACCGGGCCGTCGTGGACCGGATCGAGCGTGCCAACCGTGATGAGAGCGACCGCAGCCAACTTGCTGTCTACATCGCCGACCCGAGCCGTGTCCGTCACAGTACGCGGATGCAGCAGCGCATCGGCCGGCGTAGCATCACCCGCGAGATCGTCCGCCAGGCGATCGCGTACACGACGGTTCAGCTGCCCACGTTTCCCCGAGGTCAGACGCCCGTGCTGGCACCGGGAGGGGCAAAGCTCGGCCGCAAGCTGCGCCGAGGCCTGGTTCCCTTGGACGAGGCGGCGTTCGCCGAACGGCTCCGCTCCGCGTGGTACACGACCTGGTCCGAGCGCCGCTCCGGCCTGGCCGGGGATGAAACGGACCTTTTGAACCTGTCCATGGACGTGCTGGAGATAGCCTTCGAGTGCCGACGCCATGCGCGCGCTCAGGTCGCCGAGGGCAGCGAGTTCGGCAACAGGATGAACGACCTGCTGGCCGAGAAACTGAAGGTCGACGCTCTGCCGTCGCCGCCGCCGTTCTTGCTCAGCAACCTGCATTTGCGAGGGCTGGCCTACCAGTTGTGCGACGAGTGCCTCTTCTTCTTCTCCGAGAATTTCAACACGGATGAGGAGGCCTCATGACCCATAGCGCCGACTTCGAGACCGCCGTAGTGCGCATGCGGACTCAGAGGCGGCAGGCAGAGCAGCGAGAGGTCCACTACCACGAGGCGCGCATCCTCCTGCTCATCTCGCAGTTCACCACCCCCAAAGGGGGGCTCGACGGCCTGACCAAGCTCGCCAAACTCGACTTTCTGCTGCGCTATCCAGCGATGCTGGAACGTCTCCTGCCTGCTGGCGAGGCGTCGTGGCCGGCAGGAACCGCCCCCACACCACCCGAGCGCCTCGCGGTCGAAAGCCGTATGACCCGCTACAAGTACGGGCCCTGGGACCAGCGCTACTACAGCGTCCTCGGCTCACTCGCCGCCCGCGGCCTGATCGTCTACAGCAACAGCGCCAGAGCCGAATTTCGCGCCACGCCGCAAGGCGCCTCCGCCGCGGCCTCTCTTGCCGCAACGCCGGAATGGGCCGTTGTCGCCAGCCGCATCAAGCTGCTTAAGCGGCATTTCAACAAGTCAGGATCGGCCTTGAAAAACCTCATCTACGACCGTCTGCCCGACGCCGTCGACCGGCCCTGGCGGACGGAGATCTGACATGGCCGTCCACCTGCGCATCGTCGCTTTGACCGTCACGACCGCCGAGGCGGAACGGACCTACCGCTTCGACCGTCCGGCCACCGTGATCACCGGCCCCATCGGCACTGGCAAGTCCAGTCTGCTGATGCTCTTCAAGCACGCCCTCGGCGGCAGCGCCATGCTCACCCCGGCGGTCCGCGATCACGTCCTGTCGGTCCAGGCCGAGATCGTGGCCGGCGACGAACGTGTCGTCCTTAGGCGGACTATTGAGGGAGACACCGCTGACACCGTGGATCTCCTCGATCCACACTCCCTCGCTCTGGAACGCACCCTGCCTCTGCGGGCCTCGGAAGGCGTCACCACGCTCTCCGACCACCTCTTGGACGCGCTCGGCTTCCCGCGCGAGCAGATCGCCGCACGGCGAGAAGGAGCAGCGCGGCCGCAGAACCTCACCTTCAACGACCTATACGCCTACGTTTACCTCCAAGCACGCGAGATCGACCGCCAGGTCGTCGGTCACCTGGACAGCTGGTTTGAGACCAAGCGCAGAGAGCTCTTCCGCCTGATGTTCGGGCTCACCGACAGTGCGCTCATGGAGCTCAAGCGCACCAGGAACCAGCTCTTGGACACACTGAAGGCCAGAACCGCCGAGCACGACAACGTCAGCTCCTTCCTGACAGCCTCTGACCCCCGTAGCGACGACGAACTGCGGGCCGAACTCACTCAGCTGCGCGACACCCTGGAGCGGGCATCGTCCGCCCTGGCCAGCCTCCGCACCGAACTTGAGGAACAGACCGCTGCCGACACCGCGCTGCGTGACGAGCTACAGAGCGCCGTCCGCGCCGCCCGGCAGACCGAAGAAGAAGTGTCCGCGGCCGCCGACCTAGTGGAGGCGCGGCATGCCGTCGTCGCTCAGGTACAGCTCGACCTCTCCCGTCTCGCACGGTCGGTCACGGCCATCGACCAGCTCTCCCCCTTCGAGTTCGTCGTCTGCCCGCGGTGCATGCAGTCGCTGGCGGCCCGGGCCGTCGAGGATGGTCACTGCCTCGTCTGTCTCCAACTTGACCCAGTTGAGGCCGACGTCGACCCGGCTGCCATCGAAGAGACACGCACGGCCCTGCAGCAGCAGCTTGAGGACGCACAGCGCATCCAGCAGTCGGATGAGGCGCACCTGCAGACCATCCAGGAGCGGTCGCAGCAACTCAGCTTCGCCGTCACCAGCCTGCGCCGAGAGCTCGACGCCCAGACCCGTGATGCGGTCGCCCCGCGCTTCGACGCCATCGCCGAGGCCAGCTCCCGCGTCGCTTCGCTCAAGGCCAGCATTGATGCCATCACCCAACTGCGCGAATCCTGGGCACGGGTGCGCACCATCGACGCGGACATCCGCTCGCTTAAGGCCGAGCGACGGCAGGTCAACAAGGACATCAAGGAGAAGTCCGAGCAGCTCAAGGCCAGCCAGACTCTGCTCGGTGACCTCAGCACCGAGTTCAGCCAACTGCTCACCAGCTGGAACCTGCCCTGGGTCGACACGGCCGTCATCGACCGCGACACCTACCTGCCGGTGGTCAACGGACGGCCCTTCGAGTCCCTGCAGGCCTCCGGCGGGGGCATCGCCACCTCCGTCAACCTTGCCTACAGCCTCACGCTCCTTGCCTTCGGACTCGACCACTCCAACGTCCTCGTTCCATCGCTCCTCGTGATCGATTCACCGCGCAAGGCCTTCGGCAACAACGCCTCTGACCGGCAACGCGCGGCCGAGATCTACAGCCGCTTCAGGACGCTGGCTGACGCATATGGCGAACGCTTGCAACTGATCATCGCCGACAATGACCCCCCGCCCATCAACAGCGACTCCTTCGGCAAGGTGGAGTTCGACTACGAGAGCCCCATGGTGCCCGGTGTAGATCATCCCGGACCTGATCAGGTCACTCGCATCGAAAGCCAATCGGATAGCTAGAGGTTGTCTCGTATGGGTGAGCGTTATCCGGGGAGAGCCAGATTGTGAAGCCGGGAAACCCCGAGCATGGCCTGGTGAACACCATTGTCCTTCTAGCTTGGTGGCGCGGATGGCTTAACGGTGTTGCGGGATGCCTCATGAAAGGCTATTTATGGTGAAGTTATTTATGGACGAGTCGGGAAACGGAAACGCTTCTCAGTCATTGATTGTAGGTGCGGTTGAACTCGGTGACGATGCAGAAGACATCGAGGAAAGAATCCAGGATCTGTACAAACGCCTGGTCGCGCGGCGCAGCTTGACTGGATTTGGCAGCTTCGAAGATTTTCGCAAGGATGGTTTTCACAGCTCGAACGATCCGACAGAGATCTCCGTCCCATTTCGAGAGCTTATGCGGACTGCCTTCTTCAGGGTGTACATGGTCGTCACTGATCGAACGAGCTTCCCCCGCAAGGCCGAACCCGAGCTAATCGAGTTCATGTATGTAAGGTTGTTGGGTGATTTGTTGATTCGGCATCGCCATGAACCCGAGTTTCTTTGCTACATAGAACAGAGCGAAGAAATGGCATCGATCATTCGTCGACTTCCCGATGCCGTCGTCAGACGGGCCCGCAAAAAGGCCGGTAGAGATGCCTCGTTGCCACGGCCGAATATCTCAATGGTTGCTAAGCGTGATTACATGTCTACGGCCATCATTGACTATGTTATGGCAGACGTGGCCAGATGGCTCCAAAAGGACCGCACCACGAACCCGAAAGATTTCGCTTATAGAGCATTTCGTGAGATTGAACCGTCCATTTCCATGCTCTATTCGTTCGAGCTTGGTCGCATTTCTAGTCGAAAGGACCCTCTTCATTGATGTGTGATATAGTCCCGCGCGAGGTAGGGCCGCGGTCAACGTTGTGCGCGAGTTCGCGTGCGTTGCCTGATAGCCCTTGCACGGGAGTGTGGCCCTACCTCGTGACGCGCCACCGCAGGAGGTCCAGTGCCCTTCTCAGTTGATCAGCTGGCTGAGCAAGCTGGCTTATCGCTTGAAAATCTAGAATGGCTATCCGCGCACCTGCCTGCGGGTGAAGGGCTCTTCTACGTCCAGCGAAGGCACCGCAAGAAGCACGGCGGAATACGAGAAGTAGTCGAGCTGAAGTCGCCATTCAACGCCATTAGCAAGAACTTGCATCGGAGCTTTACGAGCCGGTTCTCGTACAAGGCGCCCAACCATGTTCACGGATTTGTTCGCGGGCGCTCCACGATCAGTAATGCCAGTCAGCACCTTGCGAAGAGGTGTGTATTGCGCATGGATCTTGAGGATTTCTTTCCGTCCATTGGTGCCGCAACAATAAGGGCTTCATTGCGAGAGCAAGGCTACGAAGAGAAAGCTGCGGAGCTTGCTGTCAGTCTCGTTACTATCGGCGGCAAGCTGCCAATCGGGCTTAGCACGTCGCCCCTCTTGTCCAATTTGTCTTTCCTGAGCACGGACCACTCCCTTGCCGAGTATGCGCGGTCGGAGGGCCTGTCGTTTACGCGCTATGTGGACGATCTCACTTTTTCTGGCGACGTCACTGACCGCCACTCAGTGGATATCGCTCGCATTCTTGATGAAGCTGGCTGGTCGGTAAATACGCGCAAGACCACTTTCATGCGGCGCGGTGGTCCGCAATATGTTACCGGTTTGTATGTCGGAGAATCGGATGGGCCGCGGATTCCGCGCAGTCTAAAGCGTAAGATGCGGTGGATTTCGCACGTGATATCGAAATTCGGATACGACGTCTATATGACAGAGTTTGGCGGCGAGGCCGAGGGGATGTATCCGCGTCGACTGTTGGGCTGGGCGTGCTATATCGCCGCAGTCGAGCCAGACGTGGGTTACCCACTACTGCGAGCTTTCGATGGACTGGTTCTAGAGGGGGATGAAGAGGATCTAGTGCTCTGACCGCATACGTTCACCGGGTTGCTGGTCGAGGCGGTTGGATGTGTGGTGACGTCCGATCCGAACCGCTGGGGGTGTGGTGGCCGAGCCTGTCCGTGTGCGCAGGTTGACCGACCAGGAGGGGCAGAAGCTGCAGCAGATCGTGCGGCGGGGCAGCACCAGCTCGGTGCGCTACCGGCGCGCGATGATGTTGCTGGCGTCTGCCGGCGGGAACCGGGTGCCGGTGATCGCGCAGCTGGTGCGGGCCGACGAGGACACCGTCCGCGACGTGATCCACCGGTTCAATGAGATCGGCCTGGCCTGCCTGGACCCTCGGTGGGCGGGAGGCCGCCCCCGCCTACTCAGTCCTGACGACGAGGACTTCGTTGTCCAGACGGCCACCACCCGCCCGACCAAGCTCGGCCAGCCTTTCACCCGCTGGTCCATCCGCAAACTTGCCGCCTACCTGCGGAAGGTACACGACCGGGTCATTCGCATCGGCCGGGAAGCCTTACGCGGCCTGCTCGCCCGCCGAGGCGTTACCTTCCAGCGCACCAAGACCTGGAAGGAGTCCCCGGACCCCGACCGCGACACGAAACTGGATCGGATCGAGGAGGCCCTGGACCGCTTCCCCGACCGAGTGTTCGCCTTCGACGAGTTCGGCCCTCTGGGTATACGGCCCACGATGGGCTCGGGCTGGGCCGCCGCCGGACACCCCGAGCGGCATCCCGCCACCTACCACCGCACTCACGGGATCCGGTACTTCCACGGCTGCTACTCGGTCGGTGACGACACCCTGTGGGGCGTCAACCGCCGCAAGAAGGGCGCCGCGAACACGCTGGCCGCGCTGAAGTCGATCCGGGCCGCCCGCCCCGACGGAGCCCCGATCTACGTGATCTTGGACAACCTGTCCGCCCATAAGGGCGAGACGATCCGCCGCTGGGCGAAGAAGCACCGGGTCGAGCTGTGCTTCACCCCGACCTACGCGTCCTGGGCCAACCCGATCGAGGCCCACTTCGGGCCGCTGCGGCAGTTCACCATCGCCAACTCCAACCACCGCAACCACACCGTCCAGACCCGGGCCCTGCACGCCTACCTGCGATGGCGCAACAAGAACGCCCGCCACCCCGACGTCCTGGCCGCTCAACGCCGCGAACGTGCGCGTGTCCGCAGTGAGAAAGGCATCCGCTGGGGCGGACGACCAGTCGCTGCGGCGGCGTGAACGACGCCGGGAGTGGGGACCACCGGCCCGGTCACCGGATAGCGTGTCGGCCGGAGGACGGCCCGGGGTTGCACGGCGCCACTCCCCTGTTCACATGCGCTGGAGGAACTGTTGACGGGCTGGCGGCGATTCGAGCTCCTGCAGGGGGCTAAGACCGAGTACCGGGAGATTCGCCAGGAAGGCATCCGCTGCTTCCTCCGCTGGGGCACGATAGGCACCAGCGGCAAGGCGAGCACGTCGACGCTGGACGACGAACAGCATGCCAGCCGCCACGCTTCCCGCAAGATCAACGAATGGCTCCGCAAGGGCTTCGCCGAGGTCGAGCGGCCGTTTGACGTCGCCGAACTTGACCAGCAGACGCCCGTCCTCGACGTGATCAAGTCAAGCACCCGGCCGCATGCCCCGGTCCCCGAGTATCTGCCAATAGATGGCTTTGACGAGACGTACCACCGCAGCCATGCCCCGGATCACCCGATGGGATTCCACGAGTACTTCGTGCTGCGAGACCAGGGACGCAGCGCCGTTCGCTTCACCGTGCGCGGACAGTGCCATGACCCCGCGGCCGTGTCGTCCTTTCTGGCCGTCCTCGGCGCCGGGCGCGACCTGCCCTTCGACGGGCAATCCCACCACAAGGTGCCGCTGTCAATGCCGGTGGGACCCTTCAGTCACGCCTTGTTTTGCGCGCCGGCACTCGGGCAAGCCTGCATCGCGTATCCAGCCATCGCCGCTCGCGTCGCGACAGCCTTCCCAATCTTCGACTGCGAGATCGGCGACGCGGATCCGGAAGTCCTCGTCGACGCGCGAATCCGCGGCCACGGTGCACTGCCCTACAGCGACTGGAGCCGTCAGCCACAGCCGGTCGTCGACCTCAGGTTCGATGTCCAGCCGTCCAACTACCGCCGGACGCAGACCTTCAAGGTCTTCAGATCCGCAGACCTCAAGGCGCTCTTGGACGTGCTCCCGACTGCGGCATCCCAGAGTTGGCTGGAGGTCCGCTCCTTCCGAGGCGAGACCAGGCGTTTCACACCCGAGACCGCCACACCATTCTCCGAAGTCACCTCCTTCCTCCACGGCTGAGCCCGCCTGGAGCCTCGTCCGCGAGCGCACACGACGCAGCTCCGGCATGCCTCATCAAAGACAGGGCCGACCCGGTGAACGTATGCGGTCAGAGCACTAGACGGGTACCACGAGGATCTAAACGACCTGCCCTAAAGCGTGTTGCGCAACGGGGATCACGCTCAGATCCGGCCACCCGCGACCAGATCAACTGCCGGCCTGTGTACCGTCACGGCGACCCGGTGCAGCCGCCCCTCCCGTATGGCCTCCCGGCGGCTGGCCGCCCCCAGCACGCGATCTTGACCATCGACACGCTCCACCAGTTCATCCACGACGCACACCCTGGCAGAGCCCACCGACAACGCCGCTTCTCGGCGACTCGCGGAGGCCGTCCCCAAAGCACCTGCACCAGGGAGCCGCACGCGGACGACGGCAGGTGTCGTGCAAATACGACACCTATCGTGCTCGGTCACAATGGGGCCGCACGTGGTGCGGAACACTTTTGCAAGCGCGCGCTTGCAAAAGTTAGCAGCGGTGGCGCACTATCGAGTCATGGCATCACTCAACGTCGGCAATCTCGGTGAGTACCTGCGCGAGCAGCGTCGCAATGCACAGCTGTCGCTGCGGCAGCTCGCCGATGCCGCCGGTGTGTCCAATCCGTATCTCAGCCAGATCGAACGCGGGCTGCGCAAGCCGAGCGCCGAGGTGCTGCAGCAGGTCGCCAAGGCCCTGCGGATCTCCGCCGAGACCCTTTACGTACGGGCCGGGATTCTGGACGAGCGGGAGCGGGAGGAGCTGGAGACCCGGGCGGTCATCCTGGCCGATCCCTCGATAAACGAGCGGCAGAAGAACGTGCTGCTGCAGATCTACGACTCCTTCCGCAAGGAGAACGGGTTCGAGACCGTCCCGGGGGACCCCGGTGACGAATCCGGCCTCAGCGTGGACGGCACGGATGCCGATACAGCTTCAAAGCCTTCACCACCCTCACACTGAGTCTGATGATCCGGGAGGACCACAGTCATGGCCATCACCGATGACCTGCGCAAGACCCTCACCGACCCGACCCCCCTCTACTTCGCCGCCGGTACGGCGGACCTCGCCGTAGAGCAGGCCCGGAAGGTTCCGGCCCTGATCGAGCAGTTGCGTGCCGAGGCGCCCGAGCGCATCGAGGCCGTGCGCAACACGGACCCCAAGGCCGTGCAGGAGAAGGTGACCACGCAGGCCAGGGAGGCGCAGGCCACCGTGCAGGCCAAGGTCTCCGAGGTGCTCGGGTCGCTCGACACCGATCTGAAGAAGCTCGGCGAGTCGGCCCAGGACCTGGCGCTGCGCAGCCTGGGAGTGGCCGCGGAGTACGCGGTACGGGCCCGGGAGACGTACGAGAAGGTCGCCGAGCGCGGCGAGCAGACGGTGCGGACGTGGCGCGGCGAGACCGCCGAGGAGATCGTCGAGATCGCCGTCGTCGTCGAGCCGCGGCGGGAGTCCCAGCCCAAGCCGAAGCCGAAGACGGAGCCCGCGGCCAAGAGCGAGCCGAAGACCGCTCCCAAGGCGGCGACCCGCACGTCGCCCACGCCCGCCAAGAAGGCGCCCGCGCGCAAGCCCGTGGCGAAGAAGACCACGCCGCCGACCGCCAAGTAGCACTGCGGACGGTGTGTACCGGGGCTCGGGGCGGGCACCTTTCGGGGTGGCCGGCTCGTTGTCCCGGTACCTTGGCCGCGAGGCGCTCATCCACTTATTAGGCGGTGCACACCATGTTGCTCACAGGATTCAGCACGCTCGTCTGGCTGCTTTACATGATCATGCTCGTCCTGGCCGTGGTCGCACTGTTCCTGGCCGCGACGGCCCGCGAGGACGCGTACCGCGCCGCGGACAAGCAGAAGAAGTCCTTCTGGCTGATCATTCTCGGCATCACCGTTGCCGTGAACCTCTTCGTGCCGATGCTGTTCCTGCAGCTCGCGGGCGCGGTCGCGTCGATCGTCTTCATGGTCGACGTACGACCCGCGCTCAAGGCGGTCTCCGGCGGCGGTGGCCGGCGCGGCGGTTCCAGCAGCGACGGGCCGTACGGGCCCTACAACGGCGGGCGCTGAGCGTTCGCCGGTGACGGCGCCGATCCGGGGCGGGGGCGGGGGAGCGACCTGCTCCGGCTCCGGCCCCGGTTGCCGCTCCGGTCGCGGTCGAGCAGCAGGACCGCCACGTCGTCGGTCAGTTCACCGCCGTTCAGCTCCCGGACCTCGGCCACGGCGGCTTCCAGCAGTGCCTCTCCGGTGAGCCCCTCCGCCAGTTGACGGTTGATCATCGAGACCATGCCGTCCTGGCCGAGCCGCTGCGTCTCGTTCGCCCCGACGCGGCCTTCGATCAGACCGTCCGTGTACATCATCAGGCTCCAGGAGCCACCCAGTTCGACCTGTTTGCGCGGCCAGCGGGCACGCGGCAGCAGTCCAAGGGCCGGGCCGCCGTTCTCGTACGGGAGCAGCTGTGCCGCTCGTCCGTGGCGGGCGATCAGCGGCGCGGGGTGGCCCGCCAGGCAGAGACCGGCGCGGCGCCCGTCGGCAGAGATGTCGACGGTGCAGAGCGTCGCGAAGATCTCCTCGCTCTCCCGCTCGTGCTCCAGGACCTGCTGGAGCGTGGAGAGCAGCTCGTCCCCGCAGAGGCCCGCGAGCGTCAATGCCCGCCATGCTATGCGCAGTTCGACACCGAGCGCCGCCTCGTCCGGGCCGTGGCCGCAGACGTCGCCGATCATCGCGTGAACGGTGCCGTCGGGCGTACGCACCGTGTCGTAGAAGTCCCCGCCGAGCAGCGCGCGGCTGCGTCCTGGGCGGTAGCGGGCGGCGAAGCGGAGGTCGGAGCCCTGGAGGAGGGGGGTGGGCAGCAGCCCGCGTTCCAGCCGGGCGTTCTCCTGGGCGCGCAGTGTCGACTCGGTGAGCTGGTGCTGCGCCACGTCGGCGCGCTTGCGTTCGACCGCGTAGCGGATGGCGCGGGTGAGCAGCCGTCCGTCGAGCTCTCCGCGGAAGAGATAGTCCTGGGCGCCGACGCGCACCGCCTCGGCGGCCAGCTCGGTGTCGTCCTCCGCGGTCAGCGCGAGGACGGCGTGGCGCGGCGCGATGCGCAGGACATGCTTGAGGGTGGCGAGCTCGGCAGGCCCCTCGGCGCCCTCGCCGGTGCGTGTCTCGCTGCCGGGTGGCAGAGCCAGGTCCAGCAGGATGCAGTCGACGTCGTCCGTGAGGAGCCGGGCCGCCTCGGTCAGGTTGCGGGCGGTGCGGATGCGCACCCGGGTGCCGGCAGCGGCCGGGAGCTCGGGGACGGTGAAGGTGCCCGCAGGGTCGTCCTCGATCACCAGGAGGGTGAGGTCGGCGACGTGGGTGGTTTCCACAGCGGGAACGGCTCGCTGCTGCGGTACGGGTACGGGCATCGGTTCGGTTTCCTTCCCTCCCCCCGAGGGCGCGGCGGAACGACGATCGACGACCCGCCAGACCGGGACGATAGCGGTACCGGACAGGCGAACGGAATGGCGCACGGCCACCGACCCCTGGCATATGCGGAGCCATAAGCCGCGTCCCGTCACGGATCCGGCGCGATGTGCCCGCCCGGGGCCGGGTAGGGGGTCATGACAAACATCACCCTGTGGCGGGGCCGGGGGTGGCGTGGCTCACGGCGCGGGCGCGTGGTTGCGTGGTCCGGGTCGCTGGACGGGGGGTGGCCGGTGCGGGGGCCCTCACTTGTCCGGGCGGACCACCCCGAGGATCTCCATCGAGCCCGCGCCCGCCAGCGTGACATTCCGGCCCGGGCGCGGTGCGTGCACGATCGCGCCGTCGCCGATGTACATCCCCACGTGGCTCGCGTCACCGTGGTAGATGATCAGGTCGCCGGGGCGCATGTCCTTGATCGCGATGTGCGGGAGCTGTCGCCACTGTTCCTGCGAGGTGCGCGGGATCGGACGTCCCGCCGCCGCCCACGCCTGGGACGTCAGCCCGGAGCAGTCGTACGACCCCGGGCCTTCGGCCCCCCATACGTACGGCTTGCCGATCTGCGACGTCGCGAAGGCCACCGCCTTCTTGCCGCGCTCGCTCGCCTCGCGGTTGATCTCCTTGAGGGCGCCGGAGCCGAGCCAGGCGGTCTGTGCCCGGTACTCCGCCTCCTGCTCCAGCTCGAGGAGGCGGGCCCGCTCCTCCTTCTCCAGCTGTGATTCCAGCTTCTTCGCGGCGGCGATCTGCGCGTTGATCTGCTTCTTGGCCTTGGCCTGCTTGATCCGGTTGGCCTCGAGCTTCTTCCAGTTGGTGCTCGCGTCCTTGGTGTACATCTCCAGGTCCGCCTGGGTCCTGGTCAGTTCGCCGAGAACCCCCTTGGCCGCCTGCTGGCCCTGCCAGACCCGGTTCATGCCGTCCATGAACATCTGCGGGTCGTTGCTGAGCATCAGTTGCGCGCCCGGCGGCAGCCCTCCGGTCCGGTACTGCTCGCGGGCCTGGGCGCCCGCCTTGCTCTTGAGGTCGGCGATCTTCGCCTGTCCCTCGACGATCGCCTTCGCCAGTTCGACGATCTCGCCGGACTGCTTCTGGGTCTGCTCCTCGGCGAGGTTGTACGCATCGGTGGCCGTACCGGCCTTGAGGTAGAGGGCTTCTATCTCCTTGCGCACCTCTTCGAGGCTCTTCTTCGGCGCCGCGGGGGAGGCGGTGGGGGGAGGTGGTGCGGGCGCCGCGAATGCCTGGGTCGGCGCGGTCAGTACGGTCAGCGTGCAGACCAGTGTGATCGCGGCAGCGGCACAGTGGCGTCGGTTCACGAGCTCCCCCTCCGAACGGATCTGATTAACCGTCAGTAACTTTTCGTGACGTCGAGATCGTGCCATGCCCTACCGAAAAGCAACAGAGGCATACAGGCCCTGTCCTGACGGGCACTCGGGTCACACGGGTCATGCCGGTCGTGCAGGGATCGCTCCCCCTCGTCTGGGACGAACGACGCCCCGTCCGCGTTCCCGGGCGCCCCTCGGAGCACTCCTGTTCAGGGCCTGTCGGGTTCGGGCCGCAGCGCCGCCCATTTCACCGTGACTTCGCCCTGCCGCCACCGCCGTACCCCGTCCGTCAGCGGCCAGTCGCCCGAGAGCGAACGCACCGCGGTGATCCAGCGCTGCCGCGCGCCCAGGGAGGCGTACGGCGCCGCCGCGGCCCACGCCCGGTCGAAGTCGCGCAGGAATGCGTGGACGGGCTCGCCCGGCACATTGCGGTGGATCAGTGCCTTGGGGAGTCGTTCCGCGAGATCGGAGGGGCGGTCCAGGGAGCCGAGGCGGGTCGCGAACGTGACCGTGCGCGGGCCCTCCGGGCCGAGCGCCACCCACACATGGCGGCGCCCGATCTCGTCGCAGGTGCCCTCCACCAGCAGCCCGTCGGGTGCGAGCCGGGCGCAGAGCCTCTGCCAGACCGCGGCGACCTCGCCCTCCTCGTACTGGCGCAGCACGTTCGCCGCCCGGATGAGGGTGGGGCGGCCGGCCAGCGGGATCTCGAAGCCGCCGTGGACGAAGGTGAGCCCCTCCTCCTCGTACGGTTTCGCCGCCGCGACCCGCTCCGGGTCGATCTCGATGCCGACGACCGCCGTGCGCGGTTCGGCGGTGCGCAGGCGGTGCAGCAGTTCCACGGCGGTCCAGGGCGCGGCCCCGTACCCGAGGTCGACGGCGACGGGGGCGTCGGAGCGGCGCAGGGCCGGGCCGTGCGTGGCGGCGATCCAGCGGTCCATGCGGCGGAGCCGGTTCGGGTTGGTGGTCCCGCGGGTCGCGGTGCCGATGGGGCGCATGACAGCGAGCCTAACGACCCCCGGGGCGGCGACCTGCAGGACTGTCGCGTCCGGGCGGGGGCGGTGACTCGCCGTGGCCGAGCGTAATGATTTGGTAAAGCGGAAATGAAAGGACGTATTCCGCTGTTCCAGCCTTTCGAAGGGGCTCCGTGTCCCTTCGGCGTCATGCCCCGAGCGAGGAGGACCGGACGACGTGAGCCAGTACGTCTCTCGGCTCGGCAGCGGCCGTATGGCGCCGCGCCTCAGGTTCCCCGGCACCTTTTCCGGCAGCCATCGCAAACCCCGCCGGGTCGCGATGCTCTCCGTCCACACGTCCCCGCTGCACCAGCCGGGCACGGGCGACGCGGGCGGCATGAACGTCTACATCGTGGAGCTGGCCAATCGGCTCGCCGCGATCGGCATCGAGGTGGAGATCTTCACCCGGGCCACCACGGGCGCACTGCCCCCGGCGGTCGAGCTGTCGCCCGGCGTCCTGGTCCGGCATGTCGACGCGGGACCCTATGAAGGCCTGGCCAAGGAGGACCTGCCCGCCCAGCTCTGCGCCTTCACGCACGGCGTGATGCAGGCCTGGGCCGGCCAGCGGCCCGGCTACTACGACCTGGTCCACTCCCACTACTGGCTCTCCGGCCATGTCGGCTGGCTCGCCGCGCAGCGCTGGGGCGTTCCCCTCGTCCACGCCATGCACACCATGGCGAAGGTGAAGAACGCCGCGCTCGCCGAGGGCGACACCCCCGAGCCGGCCGCCCGGGTCATCGGTGAGACGCAGATCGTCAGTGCTGCGAACCGGCTGATCGCGAACACCGCGGAGGAGGCGGACGAGCTCGTCCGCTTCTACGAGGCCGATCCGGCGGCGGTCGCCGTTGTCCACCCCGGGGTCAACCTCGACCGCTTTCGCCCCGCCGACGGGCGCGTCGCCGCCCGGGCCCGCCTCGGACTGCCGCAGGACGCCCTCATCCCGCTCTTCGCGGGTCGCATACAGCCGCTGAAGGCCCCCGATGTGCTGCTGCGCGCGGTGGCCGCACTGCTGGACCGGAACCCCTCGCTCCGTTCCCGGATCGTCGTTCCGGTGGTCGGCGGCCCCAGCGGCAGCGGGCTCGCCAAGCCGGAGGGGCTGCAGAAACTGGCGGCGCGGCTGGGGATCGCCGATGTTGTGCGGTTCCACCCGCCGGTCGGCCAGGACCAGCTCGCCGACTGGTTCCGGGCGGCATCCGTGCTGGTCATGCCCTCGTACAGCGAGTCCTTCGGCCTGGTCGCCATCGAGGCGCAGGCGGCGGGCACCCCCGTCGTCGCGGCGGCCGTGGGCGGGCTGCCGGTGGCGGTACGGGACGGGGCGAGCGGCTTCCTGATCCCCGGGCACGACCCGGAGGCGTACGCACAGGCGCTGGCCCGGTTCGCCGAGTCGCCGGAGCTCGTCGCCCGGATGGGCGGGGCGGCGGCCGCGCATGCGCAGGGCTTCGGCTGGGACACGGCCGCGTCCGCGACCGCGGACGTGTACACGGCGGCGATGCACGAACACCGCCGTCGCGTCCGCATGCACCACGTCTGACGCACCCGCCACCACGGCCTGCGCGCACCCGCGCCGGGGCGACGTACGCCCGCACCCCGCCTCACGTACGCTCACCCCATGGCTGACGTATCCGCCGAAGCGGCAACAGCGCAGGTCATCGAGGCGACGCTGAAGGACGCCGGGCTCGAATGGGAGAGCCCCGACCGCGGTACCTACGTGGTGAAGCTTCCCGGCACCCGCAAGCTGTCCACCACCTGCTCGCTCATCGTCGGCAAGCACTCGCTCTCCCTCAACGCCTTCGTCATCCGCCACCCGGACGAGAACGACGCGGCGGTCCACCGCTGGCTGCTGGAGCGCAACCTCCGCCTCTTCGGCGTGAGTTACGCGATCGACCGGCTCGGCGACATCTATCTCGTCGGCCGGCTGCCGCTCTCGGTGGTCACGCCCGAGGAACTGGACCGGCTGCTCGGCACGGTCCTCGAGGCGGCCGACGGCTCCTTCAACACGCTGCTGGAGCTGGGCTTCGCGAGCGCGATCCGCAAGGAGTACGCGTGGCGGGTGTCGCGCGGCGAGTCCACACGGAACCTGGATGCGTTCACGCATCTGACTCAGCGGCCCGTCAACTGACCTCCCTCGCCTGAAGATCCCCACCGCACAAGTCTTTCGCGGCGCCAGGGGGCCGTGGCATGCTCACCGCCGACGCAGACATGAACGTAGTTCACGTGCATGAAAGGCGGGTCGGTTCGATGGCTTCTGTGGGGAACATCAGCAGGCGAGGACTCCTCGGCAGCGCGGCCGCCGTGGCCGCAGCCGCGGCGACCGGCGCGATCGGCGCGGGCACCGCCCGGGCGGCGGCGCAGAACGCGCGCAGCGGTCACGCCCCGGGCGACGCCTCCCCCCTCTGGCGGGAGTTCACGGCCGCCCCCTTCACCCACGCGCAGATCCCCTTCATCGGCCGGGCCGGATACCGGGGCGGCTCCGAGCTTCCCCGCCGCCGTCACGTCGTCGCCGACGTCCTGGACCACGGCGCCGTACCCGACGGCTCCGCCGACGCCGCCCCCGCGATCAACCGTGCCATCGCCGCTGCCGGAGAGCGTGGCGGTGGCACGGTGCTCATTCCCGCAGGCACGTACCGCATCGACGACCTCATCCGGATCGGCCACAGCAATGTGGTGGTGCGCGGCGCGGGCAGCGGGCGCACCAAGCTGTACGCGACCAGGAATCTCACCGAGCTGATCGGCTTCTACGGCAGCCGCTACGGCGGCGACAAGTCCGGCTGGTCCTGGGCCGGCGGCCTCATCTGGCTCTGCCCGAAGGAACGTTGGGCCTCGCTCACCGACGCGATCAGGGCGAAGGCCTGGCCCTTCGAGGGCTGGACCGGCAACAGGCGCGACGAGTGGCAGACCCTGACGACGGTCGCCCCCGCCCGTCGCGGCGACCGGACGATCACCGTCCGGGACACGACGCGGCTGGGGCGCGGCGACCTCGTCCTGCTCCGCCTCGCCGACGACGCCGACCACACCCTCCTGGAGCACATGGCGGGCGGCGGCCCCGGCCCGGAGGCGTACTACTGGGACGACAAGACCAAGCTGACCTCGTACGTCCCCTACGAGTGGCCCGTCCGCATCACCGCCGTGCACGGAGACCGGGTCACCCTGGAGCGCCCGCTGCCGCTCGACGTCCGCCCCGAGTGGGACCCGCGCCTGACCACGCTCGCCACCCCCCTCACCGGCTCGGGCGTCGAGGGACTCACCCTCGAAGCGGTCGAGACCCCGCAGTCGCCGCACCTTCTGGACAAGGGGTACAACGGGGTCGCGTTCCAGTGCGCGTACGACTGCTGGGCGGACGACATCACCGTCCGCCACGTCGACAACGGCTTCGGGCTGATCGGCGCGTCCGCCTGCACCCTGCGCCGTACGCGGGTCGAGGGGCGCGGCTCCCACCACCCGTACTACTGCCGTGAGGGTTCGCACGACAACCTGATCGAGGACTTCACCATCGCCCGGCGCACCGTCCCGGCGCCCGCGGGGACGCAGCTGCACGGGATCAATGTCGAGGGGCTGTCCAGCCACAACGTCTGGTCGCGCGGCGAGATGGAGATGGGGACCTTCGACTCGCACCGCGGGATGCCGTTCGCCAACGTCCGCACCGACATCACCGTCAACAACAACGGGCGGCACGGTGGCGACGCGAGCGCCGGACCGCTCTTCGGCGCCCGCTTCACGCACTGGAACATCCGCGTCACCAACGGGCGGGCCGGCCTGATGCGGATCGACGGACTCGCCCCGTACAGCGCGACCGTCGGCGTCAGCGAGGTGACGGAGTTCGACCAGATCGACGTACCCGACTTCACCGGCGATCTGCACACGCGCCTGGAGGCGTACGGCACACCGGAAACGGTCTGGCCGCAGAACCTCCACGACGCACAGCGGGCGCTGGCGCACTGACGCCCGTACGCGGAACGCAGGCGCTGCCGGTCACGTCACCCCCGTGACCGCAGCGCCGCCTCCACGTCCTCCAGAGCCGATACGAGCTGCGGGCCGACCTCCGACCACGTCCAGTCCTGTTGCTCCTGCGGAACGCGGCGCGGGACGGTCTCCACCAGCATGATCAGGTAGAGATAGCAGCGGTAGAGGGCGAGCCGCAGCCGCACGGACCCGTCGAACACCAGGCTGCTCCCGTACCCGGCGAGGAAGTCCTCGTCCTCCTCCACGTTCCCGAGCAGGGCGAGCGACACGAGGTCGGCCACCGGATCGCCCCAGAACATCCGCTCCCCGTCGATGACACCGCCGACGGTCCGCGCGCCCGGCTCCCCGTCGACGAGCAGATTGCCCTGCCACAGGTCGAAGTGGACGAGAGCGGGCCGGGTGACGTCGTCGAGGACGGGCGCCGCGGCGGCGAGCAGCGCCCGGATCCGGTCCGTCGGGCGCGGCAGCCGGGCGCGGTACGTGTCCGCGTCGGCGAGGACGGCATCGGTCATCGCGGTGAACGCCGCGCGCCAGGTCGGGGCCAACGGACCCATCGCCCCACCGGGGTAGCCGAAACCGCCGGAGGTACCCGTGACGGCGTGCAACCGCCGGACCAGCCCACCCAACTCCCTTCTGAGCCGGGCCTCTTCACCATGCGTCATGGTCGCGGCGGCCTCGTGCCAGGGCTGCCCGGGGCGGGTCGACATGATCAGGTAAGGACCGGTCGCCGCGCCCGGGTCGAGTGCGCTGTGCACGACTGAGGGGACCGCCGGAATCCCCGCAGCCGTGTAGAACGTGACCTCGTTGGCCAGCAGGCCCCGCTCGTAACTCATCCCCGGGGCAGTGGGCGGCGGCGGTATCTTCACCACCCAGTCCCGGCCGTCGGTGAGCGTGACACGAGTGACGGTGTTGTACGTGCCGCCGGCGAGCGGGAGGCAGGCTGCGATGTCGTCCGCGTCGACGCCGACGGCATTGAGCGCGGTCCGGACGGCTGCTCGGCTCTGCATCGCAGAGAGTTCCTTCACGGGATGATCACAACGCAATCACGATCAAGTGGTGTGCCCTAATTGATTGATCGTCAAACCATAGCTCGCTCATAGGGTTGGGTCATGAGAGCTACTGCCGTACGGCGTAACGCCGTTGCCGCCGCCTGCGCGATGTCCCTGACCCTGCTGGCCACCGCCTGTGGCGGAGACTCCGACTCAGGGAGCAGGGCGGCGGACGGCAAGGGCAAGGGGAGCGCAGCGGCGCAGCCGGCTGCCAAGGCTCTGACCGCCGCCGAGTTGGACAAGGCCGCGCTGGTCCAGGGTGACGTCAAGGGGCACAAGGTCGCCGAGACCGGCAAGGCCGATGTCCTCGCCGCCTCCGACGTCACTGCGGACAAGGAGGCCTGTGAGCCTCTCGCCGACGCACTGATGGGCGCCGAGCTCGGCAAGCCCGCGGCGGTCAGCCGCCGCAAGGTGATCAGCGAGCCCAAGAAGGACCAGAAGGACAAGCTGGACAGCGAGGACGCGGGTGAGGCCTTCGCCGCCGCCTTCGACATCACGACGACGCTGACGTCCCTCGCCTCGTACGACGGCAAGGGCGCCCAGGACGCCGTCGAGAGCCTGCGTACCGCGGCGACCGCGTGCTCCGGCGGCTTCACCCTCACCGCGGCCGGGACGAAGCAGAAGGTCGTCACGATCAAGGAGGAGAAGATCTCGGGCGGCGAGGAGGCCGCCGCCTGGACGCTGACGGTGGAACAGGACGGCGACAAGTCCCCGCTCAAGCTGGTCGTCGCACGCCAGGGCGCCACGGTCGCGTCGTTCAGCGCTCTCAACCTGGCCGCTTCCGGCACGGGTCAGGACTTCGAGCTGCCGACCGCGGTGGTCGACGCGCAGCTCGCGAAGCTCGCCTGAGCGGCGGACGTCAGGGGAGCGGGACGAGCCTCACCACGGTGACGGTGAGGACGGACCCGGAGACGTAATAGAGCACGATGGCCCCGGCGACCGTCGCTTCGCGCCGGTCGTGCTCACTCTTGACGGCGGACGACCCGTGCCCGTACGGGTCGCTCCCCAGCGTGCGCGCCATCTGTTCGCGGAAGGTGTCGCCTTCCCGCATCTTGGCCAGGGTGTCGTCGGCGGGCGGGGCGTAGGAGATACGGAAGCTCAAGCGACGCTCCGCCTCTCGGCCTCGTCCCGCGCCAGCCGGTCCAGGATCCGCTCGGCCTCGGGATCGGGCACGGCCTCCAGCATCCAGTGCCGCATCACGGCCTGGATCTCCTGCACTCCGGCCCCGTTGATGGCGCGGTCGAACTCCTCGCGTCTCTCCTCGGGCAGCGTGGCCCGGATGTCCGGAATGCTGTTGGGCACGTCGACCTCGGTGCCGCCGACAAAGGTCTTCAGTGGCTCGCCCATGACCGTTCTCCCGATCGCTCAACGTGCTGCGCCACACAGTACGTCGGTGGCTACGGGCCGTCATCCGGCGCGCCGCCACCACTTCCTGGAACGAGGTGTCGGGTCGTCAGAAGCCGAAGGGGGCGACGGATCGGGCAGTTCCCGTACGGCGGACCGGATCCGGTCGAAGGTGGCGACCGGATGCCGCGAGCCGTCCGCCGGCAGGATCACGCCGAGGCAGACCAGTCTGAACCGCCGGCCGTCGAGGTGGATCCCGACGAAGACAGGGGCCCCGGCACATCCCACGGGAACGGTGCCGTTCCACCACACCGGCCCGTCGGCGGCTTCCCGGACGACGGTCCCCACCACGACGGCCTGCGGCCGGTCGGTCCGGTCCGGCCCGACATCGTGCCCCAGGACATAGGCGGGAACGGGCTCGTCCCCGATACCGGCGACGTCCTGCTCCTTGGCCGCCAGCCCGTCGGTGATCTCGTCGGTCGCCCATTCCCACCGCTTGCGGCGGGCGAGCGCGTGCAGCGGGGCGGTTGACATCACCGCGACACCGGAGTCACCGAGCGGGATCCACCCGTCCTCGAACGCGAGCAACGCCAGGGCGTTGGCGCTCATGGCCGACTTCGACAGCTCGGGCCGCAGACGCACCTCGGCGATGTCGTACCGGGTCAACGCACGGGCCGTCACCAGATACTGCCGGACGGTCTCCGTGTCCCCCTGCGTGTCGACGAGGTCGTTGAACCAGAATGCCGTCCCGAAGTCCGTTCCACGATGGGCCTGTTGGTACGGCAGAGTGGAGCGGGCGGCGTTGGCGGTTATCGCGTCGATGATCGAATGGTGATCAGCGGTCTGTGCGGACATGAGGCCGGACCCTAGCGGAGCGGATCGGAAGCGGCGCCGGATTTCTTCGTGCGGTCGGCGGGGGCTGTTGGCGTCCGACCGATCGATGGAGATCGGGGGGTGGGCTGATGGGCGCATCGGCATGGAACGCGGAGCCTGCCTCGCACACCCGGAAGCCGGTGACCGAGGAGGAGGCGCTTCGGCTCTTCGGCACGCGAAGGCCCACGCGGAGCGATCTGCCCGGGACCGGCACGCTTCCCTGTGAGCGGTGGCACGGTCGGGCCGTGGTTCTGTTCGACGCCGAGGGCGCGCCGAACGAGATCTGCTTCTGGGGGAGTGTCCGGCGACTGACTTCTCGGCGATGTGGAGTGTCCACGAGGGGCAGGCGCATGTTCGAGGCCGCCGTCCTCGGGAAGGCCCGATCAAGGACCTGACGGTCCAGCGACGGTCCCAGGGCAGCAACAAGCCCCCTACTCGTGGAGAAACCACAGGTAGGGGGCTTGCTTTCGGCGTACTACTTCTTCTTGCCCTGGTTCTTCACGGCCTCGATGGCGGCCTTCGCCGCGTCCGGGTCGAGGTACGTGCCGCCCGGCTTCAGCGGGCGGAAGTCGGCGTCCAGCTCGTAGGCGAGCGGGATGCCGGTCGGGATGTTCAGGCCCGTGATGTCGGCGTCCGAGATGCCGTCGAGGTGCTTGACCAGGCCGCGGAGGCTGTTGCCGTGGGCGGCGACCAGGACCGTGCGGCCGGCCAGCAGGTCTGGGACGATGCCGTCGTACCAGTACGGCAGCATGCGCTCGACGACGTCCTTGAGGCACTCGGTGCGCGGACGCAGCTCGCTCGGGATCGACGCGTAGCGCGGGTCGTCGCTCTGCGAGAACTCGGCGCCGTCCTCGAGGACGGGCGGCGGGGTGTCGTACGAGCGGCGCCAGAGCATGAACTGCTCCTCGCCGAACTCGGCCAGGGTCTGCGCCTTGTCCTTGCCCTGCAGGGCGCCGTAGTGGCGCTCGTTCAGGCGCCAGGAGCGGTGGACCGGGATCCAGTGGCGGTCCGCGGCTTCCAGCGCGAGCTGCGCGGTGCGGATGGCGCGCTTCTGGAGGGAGGTGTGCAGGACATCGGGGAGCAGACCGGCGTCCTTGAGCAGCTCACCGCCGCGGACTGCCTCCTTCTCGCCCTTCTCGGTGAGGTTGACGTCCACCCAACCGGTGAACAGGTTCTTCGCGTTCCATTCGCTCTCGCCGTGGCGGAGGAGGATCAGCTTGTACGGTGCGTCGGCCATGCGTCCGAGCGTAATCGAACCCGTGAGGGCTTCGCGCGGCCGGTCACAGGGCGGACAGGCGTCGGGGGAGTGGCGGGTGGGGCGGCTTCGATTGACGGCAGCCGTCAAACGAGTAGCGGCCCGCAAGCAGAGCTTCGTAATGTGCTCATAGCCATCGGGCCACTTACTGCTCGAACCCGTTCCGTACGTCCCCGGGGGGAACCGTTATGTCTGTCGCCGGTCTCAGACGGGCCGCACGCGAGACCGTGTCCGGTCTCCCCAGGGAGTTCTGGTGGCTGTGGACCAGCACCCTGGTCAACCGCCTCGGGGCGTTCGTCGCCACCTTCATGGCCCTCTACCTGACCCTGGACCGGGGCTACTCCGCTTCGTACGCGGGGCTGGTCGTCGCGCTGCACGGGCTCGGCGGGGTCGTCTCCTCGCTCGGCGCGGGGGTGATGACGGACCGGCTCGGGCGACGGCCCACGATGTTGATCGCGCAGAGTTCGACCGCCGCGTCGGTCGCTCTGCTCGGGTTCATGGTCCATCCGGTCGCGATTGCCGCGGTCGCGTTCCTCGTCGGCATGACGAGCAACGCGTCCCGGCCCGCCGTGCAGGCGATGATGGCCGACATCGTCCGGCCCGAGGACCGGGTGCGGGCCTTCTCGTTGAACTACTGGGCGATCAATCTGGGCTTCGCGGTGTCGTCCGCGGGCGCGGGGTTCATCGCCGAGTACAGCTACCGGGCCGGGTTCATGGCCGAGGCCGCGATGACGCTGTTCTGCGCGGTCGTCGTCTTCCTGAAGGTGCCGGAGTCCCGGCCGGAGCAGACACCGGGAATCGTGAAGAGCGAGGCGACCGCGTCCGAGGTCCGGCTCTCCACCGTGCTGCGCGACGGCCGCTTCATGAGCGTCGTCGGACTGTCCTTCGTGGTCGCGCTGATCTTCCAGCAGGGGTACGTGGGGCTGCCGGTGGCGATGGGTACGGACGGGCTCTCCAGCTCCGACTTCGGCACCGCGATCGCCGTCAACGGTGTGCTGATCGTGGCGCTCCAGATCCCTGCCACCCGCTTCATCCAGCACCGCGACCCACGCCAGCTGCTGGTCGTGTCGTCGCTGCTGGCGGGGTACGGGTTCGGGCTGACCGCGTTCGCCGGGTCGGTCGCCGTGTATGCGCTGACGATCTGTGTCTGGACGGTCGGCGAGATCATCAACGCGCCGGTGCAGAGCAGCCTGGTCGTCCGCCTCTCGCCGGCCCACGGCCGGGGCCGCTACCAGGGCATGTACACGCTGTCGTGGTCGGCGGCCGCGCTGGTCGCTCCGCTGATGTCCGGTCTGGTGATCGACCACTACGGGGCGACGTGGCTGTGGGGGATGTGCGGGGTGCTGGGGACGGTCGCGGCGCTCGGGTACTGGGTGCTCATGCGCGGGCTTCCGGCGGAGGAGAAGGCGACCGAGGCGGTGGCGGTGACGGCTGCGGAGGCCGAGCCGGACGCGGCCTCGGGTGCGCCGCAGGGTGTGGTGGAGCGAGCGGTCTGACCGGGGGCGGGGGCGGGGGCGGGTGCGCGGCCCGCCCCCGCCTGCTCGCTACGCGCTTGTCGCCGGTTCGCGCGGTGCGTTCCGCTGTGCGGATGCCGGTGCCGCTTCGCCCCGGTTCCGGGCCCAGAGGTAGTACGCCGGCGTCGTCACGGCCAGGCCGACGAGCCAGGACAGGTCCGCGCCGCCGAGCGGTGCGACCAGCGGCCCCGTGCAGAGGGACGTGGCGACGAACGGGAGCTGGACGGCGATGCCGATCGCGTACGAGACCAGGGCCACCGGGTTGAAGCGGCCGTAGCGGCCGCCGTCCGGGAGGAAGAGGTCGTCGAGTGCGTAATTGCCGCGATGGACCAGGTAGAAGTCGATCAGGTTGATCGCCGTCCACGGGACAAGGACCACCAGCAGCACCAGCACCAGGTTCACGAACTGCGAGACGAAGTCGCCGGCCAGGCCGACCGCGATCAGCAGTGACGCCGCCAGGACCACGGCGGACACCGCACCGCGGGCTTCCTGGCGCTCGTCCCGGTCCTGCTGTTCGCGTACGTCGGATTCGAGGCGCCCAACGCGGCGGGCGAGGAGATGCACGACCCGCAGCGCGACGTCCCCGCGGCGCTCGACCGGTCCGCCCTGATCGCCGCGGCCTGCTACCTGCTGCCGGTCTTCGCGATCCTCGCCGTCGTCCCGGCCGGGCAGGTCACCGGCATCGGAGGCTTCATGGAGGGCGCCCGGCTGGTCCTCGGGGTGTACGGCTCCGCGAGCGGCGCGGCCCTCACCACGGTTGCCGTCATGTTCGTCTTCGCGCTGCTCACCCAGGGCAGCGCCTGGATGATCGTCAGCGACCGGATGCAGGCGATGGCCGCCGCGGACGGCGGTTTCTTCAGCCGCTCACTGGGCGCCTTCCACCCGAAGCTCGGCACGCCGGTCCGGACGAACCTGCTATCCGGTGTGATCGCGACGCTCTTCATGCTCGTCGCGATGCGGCTGGCCGCGGGGGACGCGGCAGCGGTCTTCGGCGTCGTCCTCACCGTCGCCGTGACCACGCTGCTGCTGTCGTACCTGATGGTCGTCCCGGCCCTGGTGGTGCTGCGGCTGCGGCACACCGACGAACCGCGCCCGTACCGGGTGCCGTTCGGCACGCCCGGGTTCCTGACCAGCGCCGGACTCGTCTACGCCTGGATCCTGGTCGGATCGTGGTCGGCGCTCTTCCCGGGCACGCTGGAGCCGGTGCTCGGCATTCCGTACGACTTCTACGAGGTGTGGGGCGTGTCCAGGCTGTCGTTCGAGGTCTTCACCCTGGGCACGGTGCTGGTGCTGCTGCTGATCGGCGGCGTCGGCCACGCGGTGGCCCGTATCCGCCGCGTCCCGGAGCCCGTCACCGCCTGAAACGGCACTGCCCACGACGCCACCGGACCGGCGCCCCCCGCGGGGCGC